>JAJXUW010000007.1 GCA_021782545.1 Deltaproteobacteria bacterium
ATCTGGACAGTCGCCACAACCATACCCCGACGCGGCAAACCGGTTGCGCAGGGCAAAGGCGTTCAACGAACGTCCATCCAACCCGGTGGTAAAATTTACTGCCGGCAGCATCCGCCGCCGCGCCAACAGGTCAACCAGGGCCGGCGTACCATGTTCCCTGATGCCAAACGGCCCGTAAAGGAAGGGGGACGCGAGAAAAAGGCGCCGCACATCCTGCAACGCCGTAGCAAAGGCCGCCTGATCGGAGATGTCGGTGCTGTCTTCACCACCGCGCACAATGATGGCCTTCAGCCGCCGATGCCCCATGACGGCCCCCAGCCCTCCCCGGGCAAACGGTTCGCCCTCCGATGTCTCCACCGAGGCGTACAAAACACCTCTCTCGCCGGCCGGGCCGATAGCGGCTGCAGCCTCATCCCCGGCCAGTCGTCCAAATAGCGCATCGGTAGACAGCCCCCACAGCTCATCGGCCGGTTGCAGACTGATCCGTTCGGGTTCAACCGCCAGTATGACCGGTGTTGCACTGACGCCGGTCATAACCAGGGCATCGAGGCCGGCCCGCCGCAACTGGCGGGCAAAAGGGCCACCGCTTGCACTGCTGAAGATGGTGCCGGTGAGTGGTGAACGGCCGGTCAACACACAGCGGGTGACCATGGGTGCCGCTGTCCCGCACAGCGGGCCACCGGCCAGGACTAACGGCAGTTCGTCAGCCAGGGGGTCTTTCCCTGCATGCCCCTGCAACAGGGCCACCCCCAACCCGCGCCCGCCCAGCCACTCATGCACCAAGTCGTCGCCGGCCGGCTCAATCCAGCAACGGCCGCCGGTAAGATCAACGCGGCCTATCCGCCCGGCCCAACCGCAGGTCATCGATCAGTCCGCAGATGAAGACGGCAGTGCCAGTTTTGGTTCCTCGGCACGACGATAGAGCAGAAAGGTGCGGCCCAAGAGCTGGGCCACTTCGGCGCCGCAGGCTGCTGCCAGGGCATCTGCCGCCTCACGACGGTCAAGCATACAGCTCTCAAGCAACTTGACCTTCACCAGCTCATGGCACGCCAAGGCCGTCCCGGTCTCGGCGATCACCCCCTCTTCCAGTTCTTTCTTCCCGATCTGTATCACCGGCTTGAGGCCATGCCCCAAGGCCCGCAGAAAACGTTTCTGTTTTCCTGTCAGCATCCGCGCCTCCTCTCAAAACGTAGTACTCTTGGCTTTCTATAGCATACCGGCAGCCGGCTGAACACTGCAAAGCTGCCGCCAGACAAGACTACCATGCAGCGACAAAGAAAGTGTACTTTATGTGCAAACTATGCTAGAAAAGTACACTTTGGCTTGCCCTGTCACGTAACCGGTCGGCAGGCCAACGCTTATGAACCACACCACAGGAGCATACAAGCAACGATGAAAACGGGCAAACATCAGATTTCCTTGGCTCTGACATCATTTAATACCCCCAGCCAGACCACCACCAAACAATCCCAGGAGCAGCAGGCAGACAGACCGGCAGCCACCAAGGTGCACCGTCTGCCACCCTCAGTCTGGAAAAAACTGGAAGACGTCGCCCAAAACCCCCTGGACAAAGCTATTGAAAATACACGCAACTTCTTCTTCCGCGAGCAGTTGCCTGACGGCTATTGGTGGGCCGAGCTTGAGTCGAACTGCACCATCACCGCCGAATATGTCATGCTGTTCCATTTTCTGGGCATGGTTGACCAGGAAAAAGAACGCAAGATGGCCAACTATCTGCTGCGGCAGCAGACCAAAGAGGGTTCCTGGACCATCTGGTACGGCGGCCCCGGCGACCTCTCAACCACTATCGAGGCCTATTTCGCACTGAAACTGGCCGGCTACCCTGCCGATCACATCGCCATGCGCAAGGCGCGTGAGTTTATCCTCGCCCACGGCGGTATCCTCAAGGCACGGGTGTTCACCAAGATATTCCTGGCGCTGTTCGGTGAGTTTTCGTGGCTGGGCGTGCCCTCCATGCCGATTGAATTGATGTTGCTGCCCGACTGGGCCTATTTCAACCTGTACGAACTATCCAGCTGGTCACGGGCCACCATCATTCCGCTGTCGGTGGTGATGTCCACCCGGCCGGTCCGCAAACTGCCGCCCCGCTCCCGGGTCCAAGAGCTATACGTCCGGCCGCCGCGTCCCACGGACTACACCTTTACCAAGGAAGACGGCATCATCACCTGGAAAAACTTCTTCATCGGCGTGGATCACCTGCTGAAAATCTACGAATCGAGCCCGATCCGCCCCTTCAAGAACAAAGCCACTGACATCGCCGAACAGTGGATCCTGGACCATCAGGAGGCAACCGGCGACTGGGGCGGCATCCAGCCCGCCATGCTGAACGCCATCCTGGCCCTGCACTGTCTGGGCTATTCAAACGACCACCCGGTAGTTGCCAAAGGGCTCGAAGCCCTGGCCAACTTCTGCGTTGAGGATGACGACTCCCTGTCCTTGCAATCTTGCATCTCGCCGGTATGGGATACCGCCCTGGTACTGCTGGCCATGCAGGAAGCCGGCGTTCCCAAAGATCACCCCGCCTTGATCAAGGCTACCCAGTGGCTGCTCGATCGGGAAGTCAGAATCCGTGGCGATTGGAAGGTCAAATCACCCGACCTCGAACCGGGCGGATGGGCCTTCGAATTCCAGAACGACTGGTATCCCGACGTGGACGATTCGACCGCGGTGATGATCGCCATCAAGAATATGCCGGTCAAAAACGGCAAGGCTAAACAGGACGCCGTCCGGCGTGGGGTCGAGTGGTGCCTGGGGATGCAGAGCGCCAACGGCGGCTGGGGGGCCTTTGACAAGGACAACACCAAGTACCTGCTGAACAAGATCCCCTTTGCCGACCTGGAGGCGCTGATCGACCCCCCCACGGCCGACCTGACCGGCAGGATGCTGGAACTGATGGGCAACTTCGGCTATTCAAAGGAACATCCCCAGGCGCAGAGCGCCATCGCCTTCCTGAAACAGGAGCAGGAGCCGGAGGGACCCTGGTTTGGCAGATGGGGCGTCAACTACATCTATGGGACCTGGTATGTTCTGATCGGCCTGGAGGCCATTGGCGAGGATATGGGACAGACCTATATCAAAAAGGCGACCAACTGGCTTAAATCACAACAGAACATGGATGGGGGCTGGGGCGAATCCTGTGATTCGTACTATGATCGCAGCCTGATGGGCTGCGGCCCCAGCACCGCATCCCAGACCGCTTGGGCGGTGATGGCCCTGATGGCTGCCGGCGAGACCTCGTCAAAGGCGGTCAAACGGGGCATTCAGTATCTGCTGAGCACCCAGAATCCCGATGGCACCTGGGACGAAGATGCCTTCACCGGCACCGGTTTCCCCAAATTTTTCATGATCAAGTACCACGTCTACCGCAACTGTTTCCCGCTGATTGCCTTGGGGCGGTTTCGCCGGCTGGGCGGCGTCAACACCCAGCAGTAGCGTGCACCAGCCGCACGATGCGGTCAGGTAACCACATTATATGCAAGGCGAGCCCCGCGTATGTCAAACGGGGCTCGCCTGTATTACACCACGCTCAAAGGAGCTGCAGATCGTCATGAAGGCCTTTGTTACCGGCGCAACCGGCTTTATCGGTGCCAGCATTGTCCGTGAACTGCTGAGCGATGGTGTGCAGGTGCGGGCATTGGTGCGCAGTGGCGCCGACACCCAAACGCTGCAGGGGCTTGAACTGGAGCTGTGGCAGGGGGACCTGCTGGACTGCGCCAGCCTGGAACAGGGTATCGACGGGTGCGACTGGGTCTTTCACGCGGCGGCTGACTACCGGCTCTGGACCCGCACACCCGAAACGATGTACCGTGTCAATGTCGAGGGTACCCGTAATGTCCTGCATGCGGCCCTTGCGCACAACATCAAACGGGTGGTCTATACCAGCAGCGTCGGCACCCTGGGTAACCCCGGCGATGGCACACCAGGTACCGAAACGACGCCGGTACGCCTCACCGACATGGTCGGGCACTACAAGAAGAGCAAATTCCTGGCGGAACGCGAGGCGGAAAAATTTATTGACAGGGGACTTGCCCTGGTGATAGTCAACCCCTCCACGCCGGTCGGCCCCTTTGACAGCAAACCGACCCCCACCGGCAAGATCATCGTTGATTTCCTAAACGGCAACATGCCGGCCTATCTGGACACCGGCCTGAACCTGATCGCCGTGGAGGACTGTGCCCGCGGACATATCCTGGCGGCACAAAAGGGGCAGATCGGCGCAAAATATATCCTAGGCAACCGCAACCTCACCCTGCGAGAGATCTTCAGCATGCTGGAGCGGATCACCGGGCTGCCGGCCCCCAAGGTCCGTCTGCCCTACTGGCCGATCCTGCTTGCCGCCTACCTGAACGAAGGTATCTCCCGCATTACCGGCCGGCAACCGCTGATCCCTCTGGCGGGGGTACAGATGGCACGTAAATTCATGTACTTCGACGCCACACGCGCCATCACTGAACTGGGGCTCCCCCAAACATCAGTAGAATCGGCCCTGGGACGGGCCGTTGACTGGTTTATGGCCAACGGCCATCTGAAAAATCGAGGTATTCCCTATGCTACTTGAAACCATACAACAGCCGGCCGATCTGAAAAAGCTGTCCGTGGCCCAACTGCCGCAACTGGCTGAAGAGATCCGCGAGTTTTTGCTGCAGACCGTTTCTGAGACCGGTGGCCACCTCGGCTCCAACCTTGGCGCGGTTGAGCTGACCCTGGCCCTGCACTACTGTTTCAACACCCCAAACGACAAGATTGTCTGGGACGTAGGCCACCAGGCCTACACCCACAAACTGCTGACCGGACGCCGCGACCGTTTCTCTACCCAGCGGCAGTACAAAGGCATCTCCGGTTTCCCCAAACGGAGTGAATCGGAGCACGACGCCTTCGGCGTAGGGCACGCCTCGACCTCCATCTCGGCAGCACTGGGCATGACCGTGGCAAACGACCTGGACCACCGGCACAACCGCGCCATCGCCGTCATCGGCGATGGTTCGCTCACCGGAGGTATCGCCTTTGAAGGCTTGAACCAGACCGGCCATCTCAAAAAGAACCTGATCGTGGTCTTAAATGACAACGAGATGTCCATTTCAAAGAACGTTGGGGCCTTTTCCGCCTTTATCTCGCGCAAGATGACCACCCGTTACTTCCGCGACCTCAAACGCGAGATGCAGGGGCTTATCTCCAGCATCCCGGCCTTTGGCAAGGATATCCTCAAATTCGCCAAACGGGCCGAAAACTCCCTGAAGGGGTTTCTGACCCCCGGTGCCCTGTTCGAGGCCATGGGGTTCGACTACCTGGGCCCGCTGGACGGTCACGATCTGCCAAGCCTGATCGAGGTGTTTCAAAGCGTCAACGATTATGACGGCCCGTTGTTTGTGCATGTCATGACCACCAAGGGCAAGGGCTACCGCCCGGCAGAGGAGAAACCATCAAAGTTCCACGGCGTGGGGGCCTTTGACCTCAGCACCGGCAAGGCGCCTCCCAAGGCGGCAACCCTCTCCTACACCGAGGTGTTCGGCCGCACCCTTGTAGAACTGGCGCAACAGGATCCCAAAGTGGTGGCAATCACCGCCGCCATGCCCGATGGCACCGGCCTCAACTTCTTCGCCGAGGCGCTGCCGGATCGGTTTTTCGACGTGGGCATCGCCGAGCAGCACGGCGTCTGTTTTGCCGCCGGCCTGGCCGCCGATGGCTACAAACCGGTGGCAGCCATCTACTCAACCTTCATGCAACGGGCCTACGACCAGGTGTTTCACGATATCTGCCTGCAGCACCTGCCGGTGGTAATCGCCATGGACCGCGGCGGGTTGGTGGGTGATGACGGCCCCACGCACCACGGCGTGTTCGATCTCTCTTTCTTGCGGCACCTGCCAGGCCTGACCATTATGGCCCCCAAGGACGAAAACGAACTGCGCCATATGCTCAAAACGGCACTGGCCATGAACGCGCCGGTGGCACTGCGTTACCCGCGCGGTGCCGGCTATGGTGTGGAGCTGGATCATGAGCTTACCCTGCTGCCGGTCGGCAAAGGGGAGCTGCTGCGCGAGGGGACTGATCTCACCATCGTCGCCATTGGCTCCACGGTCATACCGGCCCTGCAGGCGGCGCAAGCCCTGGCAGATCAAGGCATCAGCGCCGGCGTGATCAACGCCCGCTTTGTCAAGCCGCTGGACGCCGACCTGATCCTGGGGCAGGTCCGCGCCACCGGCCGGATCATCACGGTCGAAGAAAACGCCCTGCAGGGCGGTTTCGGCAGTGCGGTCCTGGAGCTTTTGTATGACCACAACGCATCCCAAGTACGGATCAAACGGCTCGGTATCCCCGACCAATACATCGAACAAGGCACCCAGGCGCAACTCCGCAGCGATGTGGGGATCGACGCCGATGGGATTGAGGCTGCCGCAGTAGCGTTCATGCAGCGTTAACGCCCTCGGTACCAGAAACAACGCAGGAGGCCGCACGTACCGGTTATTCCGTGCCCCCTGCGTTTCATTACGAAAGGAAGTCTGTTATGCGTTTTCCCTGGCGTCTCAACTATGATCTGACCAAGTACCTCATCAAAAACCGGATGAACAAGGTGGAACGATTCCCGCTGGTGCTGATGCTGGAGCCGACCCACCTCTGCAACCTGGCCTGCTCGGGCTGCGGCCGCATCCGCGAATATGCCAACACCATCACCGACATGATGTCACTTGACGACTGCCTGCAATCGGTTGACGCATGCCCGGCCCCGGTGGTCACCATTACCGGCGGCGAGCCGTTTCTCTATCCCCACATCCACGAACTGGTCAAAGGGGTGCTCGACCGCGGCCGTCACATCATGTTCTGCACCAACGCCCTGTTGATGGAGCAAAACCTCGACAAGATGCAGCCCCACCCCAACTTCACCTTCAACGTCCATATGGACGGCATGGAACAGACCCACGACCGTATCCTGGAGCGCAAGGGCTGCTTCAAAACCGCCATGTCGGCCATCCAGGCAGCCAAGCAGAAAGGCTTCAGGGTCTGCACCAACACCACCATCTTCAAGGATACCGACCTGGTGGAGATCGAAATGCTGTTCACCCGGCTGGAGGAGTTGGGGGTGGACGGCCTGCTGGTGGCGCCCGGCTTCAGCTACGAGGCGGTTGAGGAAGAAAAGATGTTTCTGGAGCGGCTGGAGATCGAAAAGAAATTCAGCAACGTCTACCTGATGAGCAAAAAACACCGCTTCTGGTCTACCCCGATGTACCTGCGGTTCCTTAAAGGGGAAAAGAAGCTGCAATGCACCCCCTGGGGCAACCCGACCCGCAACCCCCAGGGCTGGAAGGCGCCCTGCTACCTGATTACCGACGGTCACTACCCCACCTTCAACGACCTGATGGAAAAGGTAGATTGGGACAGCTACGGCGTGGGCAAAGACCCACGCTGCGCGCAATGCATGATGCACTGCGGGTTCGAGCCTACCGTTGTCAGCGAGGTGGGGAAAAGCCCCAAGGACATGATTGAGATGTTGTTCTGGAACCTGACCTGATCTGAAGAAAAAAAGGGGGGCTTTTAGCCCCCCAGATACTTTGTCAATTCTGCCACCATGGTTGCCGGATGCAGCAGCCTGGCCGGTATCCTGTCGCCACCGAAGAACTCCTGTTTCCAGGGCTGACGTTTGGTCCAGGCCATCAGTTGTTCCCACCCCTGCCAGGTTTCAAACTCAACCCCGCGGATGTTGGTGATATTCTGCAGAAATTCCTGCTCATATGCTGACATGCTGTGACCCGCCTTTTCGTCGTACTAACGTACTAACAACCACGGCTGCCCGCCTGCCCTGCCGACTGCAGGAGTATACCTGATTAGTGGCAAAAAGCAAAAGCACCCAGCGCAGACCGGGTGCTTTTGCTTGTACTAAATGGGGTGGCCAGAGGGATTCGAACCCTCGAATGCATGAGTCACAGTCATGTGTGTTCGGCCGCTTCACCATGGCCACCGCAAGCCGTATGTCAAAAGCCGGCTTGCGCCGGCTTTGCATATATGGTGGAGCTGATCAGGATCGAACTGACGACCTCTTGAATGCCATTCAAGCGCTCTCCCAGCTGAGCTACAGCCCCACAAACAACCTATTGCGTTTCCCACACCTTGCAAGCCGCTGTGGTCTTGAATGTATACTATAGCTGGCGTTATCGGTCAACTACTATTTGTCGACATACAACAAAAAATTGGAACGGATAACTACCACGAAAGGCGTCTTCTGGCGACAACAGAAAATCACCCTGCGCCACACAACTACAGATAAAAAAAGGGCGGGTCCGAAGACCCGCCCACCACACAGAAGGAACTGCTTGGTACGAAATGCCTAGAAATGCACCTCGAAGGTACCGTAGATATCATGAGCATACTTGACCGGGGCCTGCAGCAACATGCCGCCTTGTGCCTGGTACGCAGCCAGATCGTGGATGTTGATCGGGGCACCGACCCAGTTGTTGCTGCCGGTGTAGTCGAAGTCATAGAACTGATAGCCGAGCTTGAAGAAGGCCTTGCTGAAGTAGGAGGAGACCGGCTTCAGGTTCAGCTCTTGAATGACATAGGGCTCGTACACACGGCCACGGGTCCCCACCTTGCTGGTCCACATATCTTCAGCAGCCGGGGCGAAGGTAATCCAGTTTTTGGAACCGTAGTTGAACTCGAAGCCGATCTTGGTCTTGCTGGGCAGATCGTAACGCAGGCCGGTGAAGACGGCATAGCCGGTCTTGTCGGTTGGTCTTTCGGGATCAAACGGAGCGCCGGTCATCAGGCCCTGGAACATGGCCTGCGCTGAGACTGCCTGAGTCGGGTGGGTCACGCTCATGCCGCCGTCCACGAAGAAGTTGAAGTCGCCGGGGCCCACCTTCTTCAGGGTGGTCATGCCGCCAACGCCGTACCAGTCGATGGAGCCCAGGTTAGTTTTTGGTGAGGTATTGCCGAAGGCGGTGTTGTTCATGGCCGGGAAGTCAAAGATGTTGAAACCACGGTTCCACTGGAACCACAAGCGAATCGGATCGGTGTCGACAGGCACCAACGCCACGCCCAGCATGTCGGTGTCTTTGATCGAGTTGGTGGGGGTGGAGAAGCCGGATTCAAAGCCACGGCCGTAGCAGACCTTGGCAAAGAAGCCGGGCAGTGCGTCGATATCGGGGGCATAGCCCAGGGTACCGCCATCGAAGGCGTAGTTCACCAGCAGGGCCGGGGTACCGCCCACGCCAGGACGCTCGTCATCGTTGCGAAGCTGTGCCGGGAAGCCGTCGGTGGAGGGACGACGACCGACCGAGAACCAGATCGGCTGATCACCGATGTTCTCCCAATCGACATAGGCACGATCCACGTTCAGCAGACTGCTGGAGGGGGTATGGCCCAGGGTGCCGTCGAACACGCCGGTGCGGTCGGCAAAGTAGGCGTTGCCATCCAGGGCGCTGTCGCTCTGATTACCGAACATCTTGTACATGTTCAAACGGACGGCGGCGGTGACATCCTGAGTCACTTTCGCATGGAGGTCGATGTTAAGCAAACTGGTGTAGAGGGTGGGGTTGGTCGGTTTATAGGCGGGAACAAAAGCCTTTGTTGCATCACCAGCAGCCATTGGGTTGAGTGCCACGTTTCCATATAGTTGACCAATTAAGGCCATAAAGGTTGTTGCCTGCTGATTGGCAGCTTGATAGTTATTAATCTTCGCCATATTTGCATTTGCGATTTGCAGTATTTGGCCTACGCTGGTGCCTGCTGGAAACGCGACTGAACCATTCGGATAATAGATGTTAGCTGTTGTGGTAAGTAGTGCGTTTTGCCCCAAAAAATTGAACATTGCCATGGGGTCCGTATAAGCGGCGGTCTGGCCTTGCAGGCTATCGATCTGGAAGCGGTATTTGCCGCCGATCGTCAGCCACTTGCTGAGTGACTTGTCTTGAAGCTGATCAACCTGGCCTTTCAGGTCTTCCATCTGTTGGGACAGCTTGTCAATCTTGACCTGCAGGTCCGCATCGGCGGCGAATGCGCCGGTGGGCAGGGTGACGGCCGCCAACACAGCAGCCAGCATCAACTTGTTTGCTTTACGCATGCATCTCTCCTTTGGGTGGAATGTGTACTGCCTCACAAATTGCATGTTACTTCCAACAAAACGTTGCTATTGCTAGATGTACAGCGCATTGAGCGCTTTTAATCGATTGTTTGTATACCACCAGCCACCATGATTGGCAAACATTATTTCACTCTTGCAAAATATCCGAATATACATATACAAAGACTTAAACGCTCATCGCCCTCGCTCAACCGGCCTGCATGGCCGATTTATACGATGATACCCTGGGGCTATACCAGTGGAATCGGCTGCGTGCCGCCCGGTGGCGGGGTGAATACCCGCTGGCCGAGCTCGGCATCGACCATTAAGAGCCCCTGGCCGGCGGTGCCTACCAGTTTAAGCCTGGCGATGATGTCGCGGTCGTTGTTCTCCTCCTCAATCTGCTCGGTGATGAACCACTGCAGGAACACCTGGCTGGCATGGTCCTTCTCCTTGACGGCCTGCTCCAGCAGGTTGTTGATGCAAGAGGTGATCATCCGCTCGTGGGCCAGGGTCTTTTCAAACATCTCCAACAGGGAGGCGTAGCTGTTGGGCACCGCCTTACTGGCCAGAAACCCGACGTTGATCCCCTGGTCGACCAGATAGCGGTAGAACTTCATCACATGAACCATCTCCTCTTGGTACTGCACCAGAAACCAGGTGGCGGTCCCTTTCAGACCCATCTCATTGGCGCAGGACGACATGGAGAGATAGAGGTGGGCGGAGAACAGTTCCAGGTTCATCTGTTTGTTGAGGCTGTCGGCCATCTTGGCGCTGATCATGGACTAGGCTCCTTTGGTGATATGTTTGATAACGGGCAGTTGCTGCCTGCTCTTGTATATATACCGCAGCTCCCCTGATTTTCAAGCATCAGGCTATGGCGCCGCAGGGGTTTACCTTTGCTGAAGATGCGGTATAGTTACCCCATACCTGTTTCTTGCGGAGGGCTGCCATGTACGGGAAAACCGTTTTAAACTGGGTTGGGCGGCATTGGAAAAAACTGGCCCTCTGGGGCGGCGGGATCTTGACGCTGCTGATCCTGTTCATGGCGCTGGTGCTGCCGGGCATCATCCGCAGCCAGGCGGAACAGGGGATCGCCAAGGCGCTTAACCGCAAGGTGACCATTGCCGACGTGCGGGTCAATCCGTTCACCCTGACCGCCACCATAGACGGCTTTCGCCTGTTCGAGCCCGATGGCACCACCCCGTTTGTGGAGCTTTCCCGGCTTAAGGCTTCCTTAAGCCTCGCCTCGCTCTACCGGTTCGGCGTGGTGGCCGATCACCTGAACATCGTTGCCCCCCGTGTCCGGCTGGTACGCACGGCAGCCAACCGCTACAATTTTTCCGACATCCTCGACCACCTGGCCAGACAGCCCAAGCCGAAAAGCTCGGGCGGCATCCGCTTCTCGATCAACAACATCACCATCACCCAGGGCAGTATCGATTTCTACGACCAGGCCGTGGCCGGCGGCAGGCATCACACCGTGCGCAACCTGACCCTGGCGATACCCTTTATCAGCAACATCCCCCACCTGGCGGAGCAGTACACCGACCCCCATTTTTCGGCCGTGGTGAACGGCGCGCCGCTCAGCTTTGACGGCAAGGCCAAGCCGCTGGCCAAGGCGGTGGAGGCCACCCTCAACCTGCGGCTCAACCGCCTGAACCTGCCCTACTACCTGGCCTACCTGCCGGCCTCGGTGCCGGTAACGCTCGATAAAGGCAGCCTGACCCTTGATCTGGTGGTGACGTACCGGATCCACGCCTCACAAAAACCGGAACTGACCATCAGCGGACTTACCCGCCTGGACGGCCTGAACGTGACCGAAAAGGACGGCACGCCGCTGGTATCGTGCAACCGACTCGATCTGCAGACCAAGACGATCGAGGTGTTCAGCCGGCTGATAGATCTTAAGCAGATCAATCTGGACGGGCTGCGGTTGGAGGTACGTCGCGACAGGCAGGGCAGGTTCAACTTCCAAAACCTGGCCATGGCGGAGAAAAAGGCTGGCCCCCCTTCCAAAAGAGATGCACAGAAACCAAAGGCGGCCAACGAACCGTTGCCCACCTTCAGGCTAGGGCAGTTCTTACTCTCCAACGGCTCGGTGCATTTTAACGACCGTACGCCCAAGGGGGGCTTTACGGCCGCGCTCACGGGCATAACGGCCAAACTTGCCAACCTTTCCACCGCAAAGGGTGCCACCAGCACCTACGAGTTGGCGCTTACCGGGGATAGGGGCGAACAGCTGCAGGCCTCGGGTACGGCGGTGATTGCACCGCTGGCCGTCGCCACCAGCTTTTCGTTGAGCGATATCAAACTGCAGCGGGGCTGGCCCTACCTGCAGGCCCTGCTCACCAGGCCGGTGAAGGGCACCTTGGGAGTGGCCGGCGCGGCCTCCTTCACACCTGCAGAGGGGCTGACCGCCCACGATCTAAGCCTTACCCTGCAGAATCTGATGGCTGATTTTGGCACCAAGGATGGGGCAAAACTAGCGGCATTAGCGGTGAGCGGCGCCAGCTTCAACCAAAAGCTGAACCGGGCCGAGATAGGGGCCATCACGCTGAACAAGGGAACGGTTTCGGTATCACGCGAAGTAGACGGCAGCCTGTCGCCGCTCTCCCTGCTGGTAGCCCAGCCAAAGCCCAGCGGTGGGGCCATCTCCCCTAGCCTGACGGTAACGACGGCTCACCGGGTTTCTCCAACCAAAGACGCCGCCAGGCCGTTTTCCTACCTGGTGAAGCGGATCAGCGTAACCGCCCTGAATGTAAACTTCAAAGACAACAGCTTCCAGGAGCCGCCGGTGTTCAGCCTGCGCAACATCCGGCTTACAACCGGCAACCTGAGCGGCCCCAGGCTTACGCCGATGCCGCTTGCGTTCAGCGCTACCTATGGCAAAAACGCCCCGCTGCGGGCCAGCGGCACCCTCACCCCGCAGCCGTTTCACTACCGGGGCTCCGTCAGGTTCAGCCGTCTGCCGATCAGAGACTTTGAGGCGTATGTGCCGGACAACGTGAATGTGCTGTTTGTGGGAGGCACACTGGACGGCTCGTTGCGGTTGAACGTGGGGCTGGACAAGGCCGGCAATCCGTACGGCAGCTTTGCCGGCAGCGCCGGGGTGCGGGGGTTCCATGCCGTCGATACGGTGCAGGAAGAGGACCTGCTGAAATGGGAGAGCCTGCAGCTGGATCAGATCAGCGGGACCATCGCGCCATTTAGCCTGGGAATCCACCAGATCGCCCTAAACGACGTCTATTCGAGGATTGCGGTGCGCAAGGACGGCACCCTGAATCTGCAGAACCTGATAAGCAAACCGCCGGCACCGGTTACCGGCACACCGGACAAGACACCACCGCCGGCAGCCGCCAGCCCGGCAGCGACACCAGCGGCCGCACCGCCCAAGGTCAGGATCGACGACCTCACCATCCAGAACGGTACCATCGCCTTCAGCGACGTCCATCTGCCGCGGCAGTTCAAGACCAGCTTCTACCGGCTGGGGGGACGGGTGACCGGGCTGTCATCCGATATGAACCAGTTTGCCGACGTCGACCTGCGGGGCAACCTGGAGAACCACTCGCCGCTGCTCATCAAAGGCCGGATCAACCCGCTGCGTAACGACCTGTTCGTGGACATCACCATCTCGTTCAAAGATATCGAGCTGTCCCCGGCAAGCCCCTATTCTGGCACCTATCTGGGCTACCTCATAGACAAGGGCAAGCTGTATCTTGATCTGCACTACCTGATTCAAAACAAACAGCTGAAGGCCGAAAACAAGATTTTTGTCGATCAGTTCACCTTCGGGCGCTCGGTGGCCAGCGACAAGGCCACCAGCCTGCCGGTGCGGCTGGCCGTGGCGCTGTTAAAGGACCGTAACGGCGAGATCCACCTGGATCTGCCGTTGACGGGCCGCACCGACGACCCAAAATTCAGCATCTGGGGGGTGGTCTGGCAGGTGGTGAAAAACCTGTTCATCAAGGCGGCCACCTCGCCATTTGCCCTGCTTTCGTCCATGATGGGCTCAAGCGAGGACCTAAGCGCCATACACTTTGCCTTCGGCAGCAGTACTCTGACTCCTGCCGAGCAGCAGAAGTTAATGACCCTGGCCAAGGGACTAAACGACCGGCCGGCCTTAAAGGTTGAGATTAAGGGGTATGTGGACCGGGAGCGCGATGCCGAGGGGTACCGCAACGAACTATTGACGAAAAAGATGAAACAGGAGAAATATCTGGACCTGGCCAAGGCCGGCAAGGTACCGGAAGGGCAGAGTGCCGACCAGATGACTATTCTGCCCAACGAATACAGCCGCTATCTGAAGGCGGTCTATCTGAAGGAAAAATTCCCCAAACCGCGCAACTTCATCGGTATGCTGAAGGATCTGCCCGATGCCGAGATGAAAAAACTGATCATCACCAACACCAAGGTGGGGGGACCTGAGCTGCACCAACTGGCGGCGGACCGGGTGGCCACGGTGCGCAATTTCCTGATAGCATCCGGCAAGATGGCACCGGAACGGCTGTTCCAGAAGAGGGACGACATCTACAAGGCACCTAAAAACGAAAAAGGGGCCACCAGCCGGGTTGAGCTGGACCCGATCGCCCCATGACCAGACGCGTTGCCATTGCCACTCTGGGCTGCAAGGTGAACCAGTTCGAGACTGCCGACATGGCAGAACAATTTCGCGCTGCCGGATGGGAGCTGGTGCCGTTTAGCGGCCAGGCCGACCTGTACCTGATCAATAGCTGCACCGTCACCAGCCGCAGCGACGCCGAGACACGCCGTCTGGTACGCCGCGCCCGGCGCACCAACCCCGCCGCCACCATCGTAGCCACCGGCTGTTATGCCCAGGTGCAACCCGAGGTGCTGGCAGCCCTGCCGGAACTCAATCAGGTACTGGGTAATGAGGAAAAACAGCAGATTGTGGCCGCCATTGCCAGTGGCACAAACCGCGTCACCGACCTGAGCACCCTGCATGAGGCCGGCCCGCTGCGGCTTACCAGCCACCTGGAGCACACCCGTGCCTTCCTGCAGGTGCAGACCGGCTGTGAAAACGGCTGCAGCTACTGCATCGTCCCAGCAGCCCGGGGGCCGAACCGCAGTGTGCCGCCCGATGAGGTGACCGCCGCCGTTCAACGCCTGTCGGACGAGAGAGGCTACCAGGAGGTGGTGCTGACCGGCATCCACCTGGGGGCCTACGGGCTGGACCTGCGGCCAGCAACCGATCTGACCGGGCTTGTGGATCGACTTCTGGCCAAAACCACGCTCCCGCGCCTCCGTCTTGGCTCCATCGAACCCAATGAGCTGACCGATACCCTACTGGACCGTTTCGTCACCGCAGACCAGCTCTGCCCTCACCTGCACATCCCCCTGCAGAGCGGCTGCGACACGGTGCTGGAGAGGATGCGGCGCCGTTACACAGCTGATTTTTACCGCAGGCTGGTGGAACGTGCCATAAGCCGCCTGCCGCAGGCCTTCATCGCCGCCGACCTGATCGCCGGCTTTCCGGGCGAGAGCGAGGAGGAGTTCGAGGCCACCTGTCGGCTGGTGGAAGCGCTGCCGCTGGCCGACCTGCACGTATTTCCCTATTCGCGGCGCCCCGGCACCGCCGCTGCCGCTCTGCCCGACCAGGTGCCCTCACCGGTCATCACCAGGCGGGCTGAAATACTGCGGCGGATGGCGGCCGACAAACATGCCGCCTTCAAACGACGGTGCGTCGGTCGCATCGTCTGGGCATTGGGGCTGCGCCATGACCCGCGCAGCGGGATGGTGACCGGTCTGACCCGCAACTATCTGGAGGTGCGGTACCCTGCCGGCGCTGAATTGTTGAATAGAGAGGTAGCGGTGCAGGTGACGGACAGTGAAAAGGGTATGTTGATTGGGACACGCAAGGATTAACAGGTCGCCAGGTTAGGCCGAGGTATCCTCTACCCGGCACAGCGCCCCACCCTTGGCCAGCCGTAGCCGCAGACGCTGTCCCACGCTGAGCTGAGCGGCATCCCGCAGCACCGCTCCATCCTCAACGGACTCGACCACGCTGTAGCCGCGGGCCAGCGTCTGCAGGGGCGACAGAGTATCCAGCCGGACGGTGGCCTCGCCCTGTTCCCTGGCCAAACGATCAACGAACGCGGTTACCCTGCGCTCAGCCCGTTCAGACAACAGTAGCAGCTGGTGCCGCAGGGTACTTATACGGATCGAGGGATGCTGGGCTGCCAGCTGCCGCTCCAGCCGTGCCAACTGTTCCCGACGACGGGCCAGCAGATTACGCAGACCGTTATCCAGACGTTCGGCAAGATCGTCCACCCGCTGTCCCAGATGCCCCAAAAGCAACGTCGGGTCGTGCAACGCCCGGTGCAGACCTTCCACCCGTCGGCGCTGCATGGCCACCAACCCCTGCATGGCCTGACGTAAACCATGCTGTAAACCATCAAGCCGCTGCAGCAGTTCCTCACGGCTGGCGCAGACCAGTTCGGCTGCCGCCGACGGCGTGGGTGCCCGCAGGTCGGCGGCAAAATCGCAGATGGTCCAGTCGGTTTCATGACCCACCGCCGAGATAACCGGTATCCGTGAGCGCCGCACCGCCCTGGCCACCACCTCTTCGTTGAAGGCCCACAGATCCTCCAACGAGCCGCCACCCCTCCCCACGATCAGGACGTCGGCCGCCTGCAGACGATTGAGGTCATCAATGGCCTGAGCCACCTCGGCACCGGCCCCCTCCCCCTGCACCCGCACCGGATAAAGCAGCAGATCCAGGGCGGCGAATCGTCTGCCGAGCACATTCAGGATATCGTGGATCACCGCGCCGGTTGCGGAGGTAACCACGGCGATCCGCCGTGGCAAGACCGGCAACGGACGTTTACGGGCCTCATCAAACAGCCCCTCGGCGGCCAGACGTTCTTTCAGCTGCATGAAGGCCAGCTGCAGGGCGCCGGCCCCCTTTGGTTCCAGATATTCGCAGATCAGCTGATACTCGCCGCGCTGGTCGTAAACCGATATCCGGCCACGCACCACCAGTGCCATACCTTCCAGAAGCCGGAATCTAAGGGCCTTGGCGCTGCTGCGGAACATCACGCAGCGCAGCATGGCCCCGCTATCCTTCAAGGTAAAGTACAGATGTCCCGAGGCCGGCTGCGAGAGATTCGACAGCTCGCCCTCCAGCCAGACCTGGTTGAAGTTTTCCTCCAGCAGCCCTTTAAGCAGCGCGGTCAGGCGTGAGACGCTGAAGATGGTCCGTTCACCGAAGAGATCCATGACACCACCCTAACACAGCAGCGGATCACGGTCAAACCAGGTTGACCACGACGACGCTTTTGCCTATCATGCGACGCTATGAACTGCTTTCCTTATATCCTGACGATTTCATCGGAAAAAGGGGGGGTCGGTAAGACCACCCTGGCAACCAACCTGGCCATCTACCTGAAGGCGATGGTGCCCGACCTCCCGGTCACCCTCATGTCCTTTGACAACCACTTCACCGTGGACAAGATGTTCGAGCTGAAGGGTCAGCCCAGCAACGGGACGGTCTACGAACTGCTTCAGGGCACGCAGGCCGCGCAGCTGGTGCTCCAGGGGCAATACGGCGTGCAGTACCTCCCCTCCTCCGACCACCTGGCCGAACTGTATCAGAACTTCAAGGGGCCGATGGTGCTGTGCCGGATGATGGCCGAATCAGGCCTTTCAGGGATTGTGGTGATTGATACCCGGCCCGATCTGAACATCCTGACCCAGAACGCCCTATATGCCGCCGACCGCGTGCTGATTCCGGTAAAAGACATGCCCAGCCTGGAAAACTGCAAGCATATCTTCGCCCTGTTTGATCAGCGGGGTATCGACAAGAAATCCCTGTCGCTCATCCCCTGCCTGATCGACAACCGGATCAAGTTCGACGGTCTGTTCAAGGATCAACGCACCCTATTGAAGGCATTTGCCATCAACCGCGGCTACCGCTGCCTGGAGACCTACATCTCCAAGAGCCCCAAGGTTGAAAGCCTGAACACCAACCCCGACGGTAAGATCTATCCGATCTTGAACCATGCCCGCGAGACCGAGGTGCATAACCAGTTTACCGAGCTGTCCCAGGATATCCTGACCAGCTACCATGAGACGGCCGAGCCGCGCTCGTTCCTGTACCAGCGCTGGCTATGCGAACAGGAGGAGCAAAAAAAAGCGGCCTTTCTGGCACGGCTGGAAGGCATCCCGGCACACTGCATCATCTGCGGCAGGGCACTGGACGGGCCGGCCGGCAAAGGGTTCTTCTACGAATCGGCCGATCGGACAACTCGGGGGTTTCTGCACAGCGACTGTTTTGTGGGGATGCTCTGCAGCACCCTGTGCAGCAACGTGTCGGCTGGCAGCGAGATGCATACGCTCTCGCAGCAGGTTGTGCGGGAAAATGCACGGGAGTCGGTGGCGGTGTTCCTGCCGAGGCGTGACGAACGGGGTGATTACCAGGTACGCTTTCTGCAGTTAGATCTTGGAGGGACGCCGCTTCTGGAGCGAACTATTGCACTGACCGGCTTTTTGGAGGGGTTGTTTGACGGGGTGCACGACCAGCTGTATCTGCTCTTGAATGAGTCACTGACCGGTTATGACGGGAGGTTGCGCAACAGTTGGCTGGCAGTGCATCCGGTGGATGAGGAGCGCCCCGAGCAGGTGCTGCAGGAGCAACGCTACCGCCAGGTGCAGGAGCTGCACCGGCGGGTCGCGCAACTCGTGGCCTAACGGACCAATTTTGAGACAACCACCAGCGTCACCCCCTGCTGGCTCAAGCCTGGCAACACCTTGGCAAGGGTGGCAAGGGTGGTTGGATGGGGATGGCAGATGGCAATCGCCCTACCGTTCTTCCTGGCCTTAGCCACAGCTATGTTCAACTGACCACGGATGTAACCTTCATTTTGTTCATTATCCAAAAAGACATCACGACGGGCGCTTTTCATATGCAATGCCGCCGCAACCCGGGGGCCGGTCGTTGCCGGCGTGGTGACGCTGTCTATGAAAAAAAGCCCTTTCTGCTTTAACAGGGTAAGCACTCGACGCATCTGCGCTTCATCCTCGGTAAAGGCCGATCCCATATGGTTATTGGCCCCCACTGCCTGGGGCACCCGATCTACATAACTATTCACCAACGTCTGTAACTGCTGTTCATCATAGCTTAACAACAGGCCGTTAGACTCCATCCGCCGTTGCGGATATTCCTTGGACTGCATCGGGATATGCAACATCACCTCTGCACCGTGGCCAGCGGCAAAGGCGGCCACTTCGCCATCGTGACGCAGCCCCGGTATCACCGAGACGGTCAGTGGCACCCCGATCGCCATCAGGCTGCGCACCTCCTGCAGGGAACTCCCCATGTCGTCCACAATGATGGCAAGCTCGGCCCGACCGCCCGTCCGCGACACCGGCACAGCCGTTGGCAACGCATCATGCCCCTTGTGCGCCTCCTCACCATTACCACCGCCAACCACCGCCGGAGGGGTAACCATCGGTGCGGGTACCGATGCCAAGGCAGATGAGCGGCGGGGCTGTGCCGGGGCGGCGGGTACCACAGGACGGGCCAGCTGCTGCAACCGGACGACCGGTGCCGGTTTCTGCTGCCAGGCCAGAAAATAGTAGCCGCCGAGGAGCAACAGCAGGATCAGGGCAATGAAAACGGCAAGGGCGGTTGCACCCTTGCCGTTCTGCTTCTTGTAGCGATTCGAGCGGGTTTGACGAGGCTTCTGCTTCGTCATCGCCTACTTGCCCTGGCCATAGGTCTTGAGAATTTCCCACCCTTTCAGCAGATCGACAGCCCGCATCAACTGATAATCAGACTTGAGGAAGTCGGCAGACTGTTTCTCGGCCTTTTCAGACTTAAGCTCCAGGGCATGGTCCTGCTTGCTGCCCTTGTCATCCCCTACAAAATGGTTCTCAAGATCCTTTTCGCGGACTGACAGGATATCGCGCTTCACCGAATCCTTGGGCAGTTCAATCTGCTCCACCACAATGTCCGGCGTGATTCCCTTGGCCTGAATGGAACGCCCCAGCGGCGTGTAGTAACGCGCAGTGGTGAGACGCAGGCCCGATTCATCGGCCAGCGGGATGATGGTCTGGACCGAGCCCTTGCCAAAGCTCTGGATGCCCATCACCAGGGCGCGTTTATGATCCTGCAGGGCACCGGCCACAATCTCGGAGGCGCTGGCACTGCCGGCATTGATTAACACCACGATCGGATAACCTGGTTCCTTGTGACGGTTGCTGGCGTTGAACTGCATGCGGGATTCCTTGTCCCGCCCGGCGGTATAGACAATCAGCTTGCCGTTCGCTATGAAATGGTCCGCCACCCGCACCGCCTGTTCAAGCAGCCCACCGGGATCGTTACGCAAATCAATAACCAGACCGGCCAGAGGCTTACCCTTGTTCTCTTCGCCTAGGGTTTTTAGTGCCTTGGAAACGTCATCATCCGTCCGTTCCTGGAACTGGGCGATCCGTATATACCCGTAGCCCCCGTCCAGCAGCCGGAATTTAACGCTTTTCACCTGCACGATGTCGCGCATCAGGGTGAACTCTTTAGGACGATCGAATCCCTCGCGCATGATGGTCAGGACAACCTTGGTCCCCTTGGGCCCTCGCATCCGCTTGACCGCGTCGGTAATGGAGAGATCCTTGGTAAACCGGTCATCAATCTTGATGATCTGGTCGCCGGCCTTGATGCCGGCCCGCTGGGCCGGTGTGCCCTCGATAGGCGAAATGACCGTCAGAATGCCGTCCTTGACGCTGATCTCAATGCCCAGGCCGCCAAAGGCGCCTTTAGTATCGATCTTCATCTCCTTGAAGGTTTCCGGGGTCATGAAGGAACTGTGCGGGTCCAAGGCCGCCATCATGCCGTTTATGGCACCATAGATCAGCTTCTTGGAATCAACTTCTTCGACATAGTTCTTCTTCACAATGGCCATCACATCGGTTAGAAGGCCTATGTATTCATAGTCCTTATCGCCTTCGGCGTTGCAACGACGTTGAGTGCTGATGCCGATAAAAGCGATCAGTAGAACCGCCACCACCAAAAATCCGAGTGCCACCTTTTTAGTTCTGCCAGGTTTCAGCATTCGCGTTTATTCCTCCGGTTTATCGTACACAACGATAGTTATACTACTACGCTTTCTATCAAGAAACGAGAATTTTTTGGGTTCATCGGCGGATCCAGCCTGCCGGATCCTGGGGTTTGCCCTGATAACGGATCTCAAAATACAGTACCGGCCCCCGGGTGGAGTCGACATCACCGACAGCACCCAGGGTGTCGCCGCGTTTCACCTCGCTGCCGACCCTACGGGTAAGGCGTGAGGCATGGGCATATAGCGAGAAATAGCCGCCGCCATGATCGACGATGACCATATTGCCGTACCCCTTGAAGTAATCGGCAAAGATGACGGTACCGTCATAGATCGCCTTGATGTCACTGCCGGCCGGGGCGGCGATAAAAATACCCTTATTGAAGGTGTAGGAGTTGAAATCAGGGTGTTTGTGCTTGCCGAAGCCTTCGACTATCTCCCCCCGGACCGGCATCGGCAACCGTCCCTTTTGTGTAGCAAAACCGCGATCAGGCACCGGCGGCAACTCGGGTTGCGACCTGCGGGCAATGCCGGGTTTTACCTTTCTGCGAAGGGCCCGCCGACGGCTCTCGGCTTCAAGCCGGTTGATCATGCTCTGCAACCGGACGGCGTTGGCCTGCAGCACCTTAATGGACTGTTCGTATGACTTGCGATCCCCCTGAACCTTGGAGAGATAGCTGGCCTTCTTCTGCTTCTCCTGTTCAACCTCCCGTTTTTTGGAGGCGATGTTGTCCTTGAGGTGCTCCTTGCGACCGGCATCCTGTTCAAGCCGGAGCTTCAGCTGACGCAACTCGGCAAGTTTCTGGTTGTATTCGGCAAATATCCGCTTGTCGTGTTCCAGCACCGCCCGCATATACCGGATGTTTTCAGCCATTTGCGGAAAACTCTCGGCGGAGAAGAACATCCGCATCGCGCCCAGTTCCCCACCCTTGTAAAGCGAGCCCAGACGCTGCTCAATCTGGCGCTGTTTGATCTGCGTCTCGTTGGTGACCCGCACTACCTCCTGTTCGGTCTGGGAAATAGAGCCTTCAACCGTTGCCAGATCGCGATCCAACTGTTGCAGTTCCGATTCCTTGCTGGCAATGTTTTTAAGAATTCCCTGCAGTTCCTGGGAGACAGCCGCCTCGACCTTTTTTGTTTTTTTGAGCAGGGTCTGTTTTGCCCGGATCTCTTGGCGGACGCCTCGCAGTTCATCGTGCGGGGAACTGGCCAACACCAGGCCAACCGGCACTGCGAAGATGCTTGCTATAACGATCAAGACACGCAGCATACGGTCTAGGTATCTGCCATGAAACGGCGCAACGAGGTGAGACTCCCGAGAAAACCGAGCAGCGCTCCAGCCAGAACCAGCCCCAGCATAAACTCGGCTGGCAGGAAGGCCAAACCGCTGGAGGCCGGATTAAAGCTCAAAAAATTACCGGCATTGTGCAAAAACAGCTGGTAGATGGCGAGCAGCAGCAGCAGCGACAACAGCCCTCCTGCCAGCCCCTGCAGGACACCCTCGATCAAAAACGGCATCTTGATAAACAGCCGGGTAGCGCCCACCAATGCCATCACCTCTAGTTCGTCACGACGGGCATAGATGGTAAGCCGAATGGTGTTGGAAACGATAAAGACCACCGCAACCAGCAGAAACCCCCCGACCAGGGCGCCCACCAACCGCATAAAAGTCAGGAAGGTATTGAAACGGCGTACCCATTCCTCGCCGTACTGGACTTCGCCGATGCCGGGCACCGTCTTCAACCGACTGACATAGGCCTCCACCGCCTCACTGCTGCGGCTTTGCTTCTTCAGTGCTATCTCGAAGGAGGTTGGCAGCACATCGGAACTCACCCCTTCGAGCAGGGTTTCCTGCCCCTTAAGCCGCCCTTTAAAGCGCTTAAGCGCCTCATCGTGGCCCACCCAGGTCACATTGGCGGTGCCAGGCAGGGCCTGGATGCGATTTTTCAGATCGGTCTGCTCTTTAGGGGTGAGATCCCGGTCAAAATAGACGGTCACCTGTACCCGTTCACTCCACGAATCGGCCGCGTTTTCAAGGTTGACAACCAGGAGCAGGAACAGAGCGACGATCAGGAGGGCCAGGGTAATGGTCCCGACGGTGACCGCATTGACAACCATGTTCTGGCGGAGGTTAGACACGGCACGGCCGAAAAAATAACGCAGGCACCCGCCAGCCCCTTGGTGGGACATGGTGGGACGTTTTGCCTTGTTACGCGGCGTTTTCATTACCCGCCTCCTCAGCACCAGCCAGCTGCCCACCCTGCAGGCGGATTATCCGATAATGGGACTGTTCGATCAAACGGCGGTCATGGGTGGCCACGACGACCGTGGTCCCCTTGACATTGGCCTCCTTGAAGATGTTCATGATCTGCTGCTTGTTGGCATCATCAAGATTGCCGGTGGGTTCATCGGCCAGCAAGATCTTGGGGCTGTTGACCAAGGCCCTGGCCAGCGCCACCCGCTGTTGTTCACCGCCGGACAGCCGCTGGGGAGTCAGGTGTATCTTGGACTCCATCCCCATCTGACGCAGGATATGCATGACCCGCTTGCCGATATCCGCCCCATCCCACCCCAACACCTCCAGGGTGATGGCCACATTCTCAAAAACAGTATGGTTCGGCAGCAGCTTGAAATCCTGGAACACCACGCCGATGGAGCGCCGCAGAAACGGCAGCTGCGAACGGGTTAACCGGCTGATGTTCTGACCGTCGATCAGTACCTGCCCTCGGGTAGGGAACAGTGCCCCGTAGACAAGCCGCAACAGTGTAGTCTTGCCGGCGCCTGACGGCCCGGTCAGAAAGACAAATTCACCCTTTGCGACCTTGCAGGAGATATTCTGCAACGCCGTAGCGTCCTTTTGATAGTCAAGCGAAACGGAATGAAACTGAATCATGGATGGTCACCACGCATTGTTCAGAGGGTTTTCCTGTCGATCACGGACGCAGGAACAACAAGCCTCTATCACTTCAGGGGCTGAATAACAACCCAAACCTGCATTTTGTCTTCGCACTTACGCCAAGGTCAGGCCCACGGCCCAGCAACCGGCGAATATCAGGGACAAACTCCCCCATACTAATGCCTGACGGCCGCAGAACCGCCGGTCGGCAGCAAACGAACGGGCGATGAAGAGAGCAACCGTGGCGACCCAGCACCAAAAGGAGAGTACTGTCAGCAGGGCCAAGCAGTGCAACGGCATATCAGCGCCCCCTGCCCAGGAAACGGTGCAGCAGGCTGCCCAGCTTCAGTTTCCAGACCATCACCACCGCCTCACGGACGATCCGCTTCGACATCTTCGATTGCCCGGCACGACGATCAATAAAGATAATCGGCACCTCACAGATATTGGCGCCGAGTTCGGCACAGCGGAAGTGCATCTCTATCTGGAAGGAATAGCCGTCAGAACGGATACCGTCCAGGTTTATCCGCTCCAGCAGGCTGCGCCGAAAACACTTGAAGCCACTGGTGCAGTCCATGATCTTCAGGCCGGTAACCAGGCGGGTATACACATTGGCGCCATAGCTGAGCATAAGGCGGCGCAGGGGCCAGTTGACCACACTGATGCCGTTGGTATACCGCGATCCGATCACCAGGTCACACGTGGCAATCTTCTCAAGAAAAACCGGCAGGACGTTCGGATCATGGGAAAAATCGGCATCCATTTCTATCAGATAGTCCGCACCCAACTCCAATGCCCTGCGAAACCCTTCGCGATAGGCGGAACCCAACCCAAGCTTGGCTGGGCGATGCAGTACCTGAATGCGGTTGTTTTCCTGTGATAAGGTGTCAGCCAGCTGACCGGTCCCATCAGGTGAGTTGTCATCGACGATCAGGATGCGCAGCGCATCATGCTGATTTAAGATGCGGCTGGTGAGGGACCGGAGGTTATCCAGCTCATTATAGGTGGGTATGACAACGTAGGCTGTGTCCATCACGCTCACAATTTGGACAACCACTCGGACGAAAAAAGAGGGCGCCCGACGAACGCCCTCTTGGTTACTTATGGCGGGGTTGACGGGGCTCGAACCCGCGACCTCCGGCGTGACAGGCCGGCACTCTAACCAACTGAGCTACAACCCCTCGCTGCTGCTTACTAATACTGCTGTTTTTGGCAGTGATAAAAAGGGAAAAGCAGCCTTTTCCCTTTTCCTTAATTGGTGGGTGAAGAGGGGATCGAACCCCCGACATCCAGCTTGTAAGGCTGGCGCTCTCCCAGCTGAGCTATTCACCCGTTTACTGCTATTAATATGGCGGGGTTGACGGGGCTCGAACCCGCGACCTCCGGCGTGACAGGCCGGCACTCTAACCAGCTGAGCTACAACCCCAACATCTAAAATGCTCTACGCAACAAACAGGTGACGCGCCGACTACTTCTTGTTTACCGCTTCCTTCAAGGTCTTGCCCGGCTTGAACTTAGGCACGGTAGCGGCAGCAATGGTGATCTTTTTGCCGGTTTGAGGGTTCTGCCCCTTGCGAGCGGCACGTTTGCTGGTGCTGAAAGTACCAAACCCTACCAGGCTCAGTTTATCACCCTTCTTGAGGGCACCCGTTACGGTTGCGATGAAGGCGGATACGGCCTTTTCTGCTTCTACCTTTTTCAGACCGGCTTTCTCGGCAACAGCGGTAATCAGTTCAGCTTTCGTCACGTGACACCTCCTGATAAATGTAAAGAGAAGTTGTGAAGCGTTGTCGTCTTTACCAGATGGAGTTTGACAGTGTCAAGCAAATTTTCAGGTTTTATGCCGCCGCAGGAGCTGTCGCCTGGTCGTAAACCAGTAACGGCCGCTCTTTACGATAGATCACCTCTTCGTTGATCACAACCTCCCGCAGATGCTGCTGTGACGGGATTTCATACATGATATCAAGCATGGAGCCTTCGAGGATCGCCCGCAGACCGCGTGCACCGGTGTTACGCTTTATGGCCTCTTTCGCGATGGCCACCAGCGCACCGTCCGAAAAGCGCAGACGGACCCCTTCCATCTCAAACAGCTTCTGGTATTGCTTGGAAAGGGCATTCTTCGGTTCGGTCAAAATCTGGACCAACGCCTCTTCATCCAGCTCGGTCAGACTAGCCAGCATCGGCAAACGACCTACAAATTCAGGTATATAACCATACTTAAGCAGATCTTCAGGGGTAACCTGCAACAGCAGTTCACCGGCCTTTTTCTCTTCACGCTTCTTGACATCGGCCCCAAAGCCCAAGGTCTTTTTGCCGATCCGCTGCTGGATCACCGCATCGAGTCCGGCAAAGGCGCCACCGCAGATAAACAGGATATTGGTGGTATCCACCTTCAAAAACTCCTGTTGGGGGTGTTTTCGACCGCCTTTGGGGGGGATGCTGGCTACGGTCCCCTCAATAATCTTCAGCAAGGCCTGCTGCACCCCTTCGCCCGAGACATCACGGGTGAGTGAATGCGATGCGGCCTTACGGGCGATCTTGTCGATCTCGTCGATGTAGACGATCCCCTTCTGTGCCCGTTCAACATCATAATCTGCGGCCTGCAAAAGCGAGAGAATGATATTCTCCACATCCTCGCCGACATAGCCGGCCTCGGTCAGGTTGGTGGCGTCGGCCATGGCAAAGGGAACCCGCAGGATTCTGGCCAGGGTCTGCGCCAACAACGTCTTGCCCGAACCGGTTGGGCCCAGGATCAGGATGTTACTCTTCTGCATCTCCACATCGCCCGGTTTGGGCGGTGTCTCAATCCGCTTATAGTGGTTATAGACCGCCACCGAGAGGACCTTTTTGGCCACCTCCTGCCCCACCACATATTCATCGAGAAACTCTTTTATTTCTCGAGGTTTGGGAAGTTTCTTGACGTCTGGCCCGATGGCGTCATCCATACGGGTTTCTTCAGCGATGATATCGTTGCACAGCTCAATACACTCGTCACAGATATAGACCGCCGGGCCGGCGATCAGCTTCTTGACCTCTTCCTGACTCTTGCCGCAGAACGAGCAGGTCAGGTTTTCCTGGCCACCATCCCGTCGACTCATTGCGCCTCTCCTGTAGCGGGCCGGCGCTCCATGACGGCATCAATCAATCCGTACGCGCAGGCATCCTGAGCAGACATAAAATAATCCCGCTCGGTATCGTTCTCCACCTTCTCCAGCGACTGACCGGACAGATCCGCCAGGATGCCGTTCAGCTCCCGCTTCATCCGTAAGATCTCTTCAGCGTGTATCTTGATGTCGGTGGCCTGACCGCTGAACCCGCCCAACGGTTGATGGATCATGATCCGGGCGTGGGGTAAGGCGAAGCGCTTGCCCTTTTCACCAGCAGTTAACAGGAGCGCCCCCATGGAGGCAGCCTGACCGATACAGATGGTGGAGACCGGCGCCTTGATATAGCGCATCGTATCAAAAATTGCCATGCCTGCGGTAACCACGCCGCCTGGTGAATTGATGTACAGATGGATATCCTTATCCGGGTCCTCCGCCTCAAGAAAAAGCAGCTGGGCAATGATCAGATCCGCCACTTGGTCGTTGACCTCACCACCCAAAAAGACGATCCGCTCTTTGAGCAGCCGGGAATAAATATCATAGGCCCGCTCACCACGACCGGACTGTTCGACCACCATCGGGACATACATGCTCAACTCCTCTATGCCTCGCCGCCCTTTGTCAACTCAGCGGCGTCCACTTCGGTCACCTTCGATTGCTCCAACAGAAAGGCGATCGCCTTTTCCTCTTTTAACTCTGCAACCAGTGAATTACGGGCATTGGCCTGGGTTGCATAGAACTCGCGGATACGGGTCAGCATATCCTCGTTGCCGGCGGCAATCCGGGTGTAACGCGTCTCCATGTCCTCATCGGTCACGGCGATGTTTTCCTTTTCTACCAGTGCCATTACCAACAGGCCGCCCTTTACCTTCTGGGCCGCCTCATCCCAGTAGCGGGCCTTGAAGGCATCCTCGGTGAGTCCCATCATCTCAAAGGAGAGACGCTGGCTTTTGAGGCGTTCCTTCATGTTCTCCAGCATGAACTCCACCTGACGACGCACCATCGAATCAGGCACCTCAAGGGGGTTTTTGGCGATCAGCGCATCAATCACCCGCACCTTAAGGTCGGTGGCGATCCGTTCCTGTTCCTGTTGCCCTCGCATCTCAGTCAGCTTAGTCCGCATCTCATCCAAGGTTTCGAAATCACCAAACTGTTGGGCAAACTCATCGTTTAAGTCGGGGAGTTCTTTTTTCTTGATCTCCTTGAGCGTCACCGTAAAAGTGGCCTGCTTGCCTGCAATATCGGCCTTGCCGTGATCATCCGGTAGCGTCACCGAGATCTCTTTGGTCTCGCCAAGCCGCATACCGAGCAGCCCTTCTTCCAGCCCGGACAAAAGCCGGCCAGGCCCCAGTTCAACCTGGGCATCCTGCCCGTTGGAATCCTCTTCCGGATGTCCTGGGACACTGAAAGTATAATCGACAGTCAAGACATGACCCTGTTCAACCGCACCATCCTCCACCGGCACCAGCTGGGCCATATTCTCGCGCATCCGCTCGATCTCGGCAGCGACTGCGCCGGCATCGACATGATACCGCTCTTTCTGCACCTCCAGCCCTGTGTACTCATTCAGCAGGATCTGCGGCATCACCTCAACCAATGCGGCGTACTTGAAGGGGGTCCCCTCCTCAACCTGGGGCATATCCTGAATGAGCGGCGCATCAACCGGCTCGATCTTATGTTCATCAAGGGCAGGAAACAGTGTCTGTTCGTACAGACGACGCATCACCTCATCCTGCATAGCACCGCGATAAAACTTCTTGATCATCTGCAGCGGCGCCTTGCCCTTGCGGAAACCGGACACGGTGGCCTTCTTCTGGATCCCGGCGAATGTCTTCTCTATCTCCGCATTGACTCGCTCGGCCGGCACTTCGACGCTGACCTTCCGTTTGACTGCACTGATTTCTTCGACCTGAACCTGCATCAGAGTTCCTCACTTGGCTGGAATTAACGTAACAAAAAATGGTGCGAGAGAGGGGAGTTGAACCCCTACGGTTGCCCGCCAGATCCTAAGTCTGGTGCGTCTGCCAATTCCGCCACTCTCGCACAAAATGCCTGAATGGGTAAACGTATGGGAAACGAATGTGCACGTCAAGATAAATTCGATGGTGCGGGCAGCCGGGGTCGAACCGGCACAGCATCGCTGCCGAGGGATTTTAAGTCCCTTGTGTCTACCAATTCCACCATGCCCGCCAATGTCAAAAAGTCAGGGGCACGCAGCATGTGACGCACCCCTGACTTATCTATCTGCTACCGGTCGTTCAGCGGACCCGACTAATTGCTTTGGGCCTTGTCCAGTTGGCTCTTCAGCAGATCGCCAAGATTGGATGTCGCCTCGCCCTGACTGCCGAGGTAAGACTCGAACTCGGCCTTCTCGGCCGCAGCCTGCAGACCTTTAATCGACAGGGAGATGCGACGCTCCTTGGGATCTACACTCAACACCACCGCTTCGACGGAATCACCCACCTGGGCAAACTCCTTAGCACTGGGCACCTTCTCCCGCGAAAGCTCGGACACGTGAATCAGCCCCTCGATGCCCTCCTCGATCTCGACAAACACGCCAAAATCAGTGGTTGAGGCAACCGTACCGGTAAGCCGGGTGCCAGGAGCGTATCTTTGTGTCACCAGCGACCATGGGTCGGGAGAGAGTTGTTTAATACCCAGCGAAACACGCTCATTCTGGGGATCAACCTTCAACACCACCGCCTGTATCAAATCACCCTTCGCATAGACATCGGCAGGGTGCTTGATGCGTTTTGTCCAAGAGATGTCGGAGACGTGCACCAGGCCGTCAATGCCATCCTCGATGCCGATAAACATGCCAAAGTCCGTCATGTTCTTGATCTGGCCTTCCAGCTTGGTGCCTACCGGATAGCGCTCGGCAATGGACTGCCAAGGGTTATCGGTAACCTGCTTTAAGCCCAGAGAAATCTTGCGGTTTTGCAGATCGAGCCCCAACACCACCACCTCAACCTGGTCACCGACGTTCAGCATATCGGCAGCCTTGCGCACCCGCTTCGTCCACGACATCTCCGAGACGTGAACCAGCCCCTCAATACCAGGCTCGAGCTCGACAAAGGCGCCGTACTCCATCAGACTGACCACACGGCCGGCGACACGTACGCCAATAGGAAAACGATCTGCAAGGTCCTGCCACGGGTCCGGCAGGGTTTGCTTGATGCCGACCGACACCTTACTTTTTTCACGATCGAACTTGAGCACCTTGACAGACACATCCTGGCCGGGGGTCAGGACATCGGCAGGTTTGCCGACACGTCCCCATGAGATGTCGGTCACATGCAGCAGACCATCCACGCCGCCCAGATCAACGAAGGCACCGTAATCTGTCAGATTCTTCACCACACCCTGCAAAATCTGGCCTTCAGCCAGTTTTTCCATGGTGACCTTGCGGGATTCAGCCCGCTCTTCCTCCAGGAGAGAACGGCGGGACAGAACGATATTGCCGCGCTTCTGATTCAGGCTGATAACCTTGAATTTCGAGGCCAGACCGATATAGGCATCGCCGTTACCGGAAGGACGGATATCCACTTGGGATGCCGGCAAGAAGGCGTTCACACCACCGATGCTGACCGTAAAACCACCATTGATCTTGGCGGAGATGATCCCTTCCACAATGGCGCCTTCCCCACCCGCCTCGTTGATGGTCTCCCAGGCAGCCATCTGGTCTGCCTTGCGCTTGGAATAGCGGTTCCCCCCCTCGCGGCTGGCCATGACCTTGATCTTGTCACCGACCTGGACGTTGATAGCGCCCTCGGCGTCCTTAAACTCGCTGATCGCCACAACCCCCTCGGACTTACGACCGACATCGACCAAAACGGTATCCGGATCAACACGAACAACCGTACCTTCCCATATCTTGTCGCGCTCAGACCGATCCTTCTGTTCTTTCAGACTGGCGCTGAACAGTTCAGCAAATTCATTACTCTGGTGCTCAACATCCATCTCATCTGCATCGACGTTGAGCCGTTTTACCTCAGTCATGTGACCCTTACCCCCCTGGTTGATTTTGCCCCCTGCCACCGCCAACCGATAACAGGTGCGAGTTAAGTACTGTTACATACTTTCGGTTATAATTCAATGCGAATTATTGATCTCTTCCAGCCGTGCCATGACGTCGTCAATGATCCATTTGGGAGTTGAGGCACCGGCCGTAACACCTACCCGCTCAACCCCCCTAAACCATTCAGGGTTAATCTCAGACGCCGTCTCAATATGATGCGTCCGCGGCTGCAGATCGGTACAGATCTCGGCCAGACGCCTCGTGTTGGCGCTGTTGTAACCGCCGATCACCACCATACAGTCTACCTGCTGGGCCAACTCAGTGGCCTCCTGCTGACGCACCGCGGTGGCGTCACAGATGGTGTTAAAAACCCGCACCTCGCCGCCCCGCCGAAGACATTCGGTGACGACGCTGCGCAGATTGTCAAAGGACTGGGTGGTCTGTGCCACCACCCCCATCTTCCCCATCTTCGGCAACTTGCGCACCTCGTCGCCGGAGGCCACCACATAGATCCTGTCCTTGCCACCGTACGAAACGATCCCCTGCACCTCGGGATGGTCGGCATCCCCCACCACCAGCACACTGTACCCGGCATCGGAGAGATACTGCACGTATTCCTGGGCCTTTTTGACAAAAGGACAGGTGGCATCCACGATCTCCAACTGCTTGCGCTGGGCCTCTTCCATCTCACTGGCCAGCACCCCGTGGGAACGGATGATCACGGTACCGTCATGGACACCAGAGAGGTCGTTGACAACGCCAACCCCCAGATCTTCAAGCTTGTGCACCACCTGGGGAGAATGGATGATCGGCCCCAGGGTAAAGGTCTTCTGTTCCTTGCCGGCCGCCTCAAAGGCCATCTGCGTTGCCCGCTTGACGCCGAAACAGAACCCAGCGCTTTTTGCCAGGATCACCTGCATAAAATCATACTCCCTTTTCCGCAATCGCGGTCTGTACAGCCCGTTCCATAAAAGACACCACTTCATCGATAGACATTCCGGTCGAATCAAGTGGCAGTGCATCCTCTGCCTGGCGCAGCGGGGCCAGCGCCCGGCCGGCATCCTGGGCATCGCGCTGCTTTACCTCTTCAATCGTGGCTTCCAGCGAGATCGAATTCCCCTTGGCCTGCAGTTCGAGAAACCGTCGCCGTCCCCGTTCCTCAGCCGAGGCGGTAAGAAAAAACTTCAGCTCGGCATCCGGAAATACTACCGTCCCGATGTCACGCCCTTCCAAGACCACCCCGCCATCCGCCCCCATGCGACGTTGCAATTGGGTCATCGCCTCGCGCACCGGCCGCAGGGCCGACATTCTCGAGGTCAGCATGGAAATCTCAGGGGTACGGATCTCTGCCGTCACCTCGCGGCCGTTGGCAAAAACCCGGCTGGAGCCGTTTTGCGGCTGCAATTCGATATTCGCCCCTACGCAAAAGGCCGCAACCGCCGCATCGTCATTAAGGTCAAGGCCGGTCTCCCTGGCCAGCCAGGCCATGGCACGGTACATGGCACCGGTATCCAGCTGCCGATAGCCGATCCGTTTCGCAAGCTCCTTGGCCAGGGTGCTTTTGCCGGCTCCGGAGGGACCGTCTATGGCAACGATAATGCCCCGTTCCCGCCTCATCGTACCGCTACCTGAACCAACAGCTCAAAGAACCCGGGAAACGAGGTGGCAACACAGGATACATCATCTATGCTGACCTGACTGCGACACGCCAGCGCCGCCACTGACAACGCCATGGCAATGCGGTGATCACCAAAACTGGTCACCGTGCCGCCTGCCAACGATTCAACACCCTGGATAGCCATACCGTCGTCGGTCTCCTCAATGGTTCCAGCGCCGATCAGACGCAGGTTTGCAGCCATAGCGGCGATCCGGTCGGTCTCTTTTACGCGCAGTTCGCGGGCATCACGCAGCACGGTCGTCCCTTCCGCCAGTGCGGCGGCCACGCAGATGGCCGGGAATTCGTCAATGGCACGCGGTACAACGTCACCGCCGATCTCGATCCCTTTCAGACGTGATGACCGCACCAACAGGTCGGCCACCGGCTCACCGGAGACCTCCCGCTGATTCTGCAGGGCAATATCACCCCCCATGGCCAGCAGGATATCAAGCACCCCGGTTCGGGTGGGATTGATCCCTACGTTACGGATCAAAAGCTCAGAGTCGGGAACGATGAGGGCCGCCACCAGCAGGAAGGCCGCTGAGGAGATATCGCCCGGAACCGATATCTCGCGCCCCTGCAATTCCTGCCCCCCCCGCAGAGTGACGGTAGCACCAGCCGTCTCCAGCCCGGCTCCAAAGTAACGGAGCATTCTCTCGGAGTGATCGCGGGACAGGGTAGGCTCCGAGATGGTCATCTCGCCATCGGCGTACAGTCCTGCCAGCATCAGGGACGATTTGACCTGGGCGCTGGCGATCGGCGACTGATAGGTTATGCCCGACAGTTGCGCCCCGGTGATCGCCAACGGCGCCAGGGTACCATGCCCTCGGCCCGAGATCTGCGCTCCCATACGGGCCAACGGCTCGGTAACCCGTTTCATGGGACGCCTGCGCAGGTATTGGTCACCGGTCAGCACCGAAAAAAAACGCTGCCCGGACAAAAGCCCCGTCATCAAACGGATGGTGGTGCCCGAATTTCCGCAATCCACCACATCGTCCGGTTCCTGCAGACCATGCAGTCCCACGCCATGCACCGTCACAAGCCGGCCGTCATCCTCAATAGCCACCCCCATGGAACGAAAGGCCGCCATGGTGGAAAAATTATCCTCGCCGCGCAGGAAGTTACTGATCGTGGTGGTACCGTTAGCGATGGCACCCAACATAATCGAACGGTGCGAGATCGACTTGTCGCCGGGCACACTGATTTCACCCCGCACCGCCCTAGCAGGCGCCGTGGTCATCGGTTGTATCTGTTCGTGCATGTTCACCCCTAGGCTATACCGTCGCGCAGGCGCTTGGAGGTATGAAAGAACTCCTCCAGCCAGGGGCCGTCACCCGAGGCCACCCGTTTTCGCAAGGCAGTAAATTCAGTACAGTAACGATCAAGCATCTCCAGCAACGCCCCCCGGTTCATCAAGGCGATATCACGCCACATGGTCGGGTCAGACGAGGCGATGCGGGTAAAATCGCGGAACCCACCCGCTGAGAAGGCCAGGATGTTCTCTTCCCCCTCGGCAGAACCGGCCACGGCATGCACCAGGGCATAGGCCACCATATGGGGCAGATGCGAGACCGCCGCAAATATCCGATCGTGGCAGGCGGCCTCCATGCACTCCACCCGGCTGCCGGCGGCCTGCCAGAGGCAACGCACCAGCTCCAGCGCAGCTGCGTCAGTGGTCGCGGTAGGGGTCAGGATGCAACGCCGTCCCCGGTACAGTTCGGCAAAAGCCGCCGCGGCCCCCGAGTGTTCGGTACCGGCGATCGGGTGCCCACCCACGAAGTGGACGCCTTCCGGCATGAGCGGATCACAGAGCCGTACCACTTCACCCTTGACACTGCCGCCGTCAGTGACAATGCAGCCCGGCGGCAAAAACGGCGCTGCCTGCGCCACAACCGCCGCCACCGAACCGACCGGCACGGCGATAAAAACCACCTGAGCTCCGCCCACCCCGTCGGCCAACGATGGCGCTGCCTCGTCCACCACCCCCAACCGCAGGGCCAGCGCCAGGTTGTCGGCATCGAGATCGACGCCGACAACCCGCTCAACGACGCCTGCCGCCTTGAGGGCACAACTGAATGAACCGCCGATCAGCCCTACGCCGACCACAGTCAGTGTCTGTATGATCGGCTTGGTCATCGGGCTTTGGGATATGATCCGAGAATTTTCAGGAACTGGCAGAAGCCGCGCAACTCTTCAATCGCTTCACGCACCGGCTGTTCAGAGACGTGCCCCGACATGTCCAAAAAGAAGATATACTCCCACGCCTTGGTCTTCACCGGACGGGATTCGATCTTAGAGAGGTTGACACCCCGCCGGGCAAACGGCTCCAACATCCGGTGCAAGATGCCGGGCTGATCCTTGACCGAAAACATGATGGAAGTCTTGTCATTGCCGGTCGGGTCCGACGGCTTGTGGGAGATAACCAGAAAGCGGGTGACATTGTTAATCTGGTCCTCAATCCGGCTGCGCACCACCTTCAGATCGTACAACGAGGCCGCCAATTCACTGGCGATGGCCGCCGCGGTATAGTCCTCGCTGACAATCTGGGCCGCCACTGCAGTGGACGCCACATCGACCAGGGGCACATTGGGCAGGTTGTCCTCCAGCCAGTGCCGGCACTGGGCGATCGGCTGCGGGTGGGAATAGACCTTGCGGATATCCTCCATCCGGCCGGTGCGCGAGAGCAGGTCGTGATGAATGTCGAGGATGATCTCGTTCGTGATCAGCAGAGTGCTGTCCACGAACATATCCAAGGTATGGGAGATCATCCCCTCGGTTGAGTTCTCCACCGGCACAACGCCGTACTGGGCCTTACCCTTCTCGACCTCTTCAAAGACAGCCGGAATCGATTTCTGGGGCTCAAGCAGGGCTGACATGCCAAACTGCTGCATGGTGGCGATATGGCTGAACGTTGCCTTGGGCCCCAGATAGGCGACCTTCAGCGGCGACTCCAGGGCCAGGCAGGCCGACATGATCTCGCGGAAGATCCCCCGCAACGCCTCATCGGGAAGCGGCCCTTCATTGAGCTGTGCCACCCGTTCATACACGGCCCGTTCGCGGCTGGGCACGTGGAAATCACGATCCTGTGAAACCTTCAGACGCCCCACGGCGGCAGCAATCCGGGCCCGCTGATTAAGGGACGCGACGATGGTGGCGTCCAAGGCGTCAATCTCCGTACGGAGTTGGTCGAGGGTTGGAGATTCCGACATAGTTAGATCATCCTGAAGGCGCTAGTGACGGGTTTTTCGGGAGGTTCACTGTAGTGGATCGGCAGCAGAAATGCAACCCTTTTACAAACAGGGTTATGCCGCAAACTCTCCACACCAGCCATCAAAGATGGCCACCTTGTCCGCCCCATACCTGGCCAGCCCCTGACGCACCTTTTCTACCGGCTTCTCGTATTCAAGTCGTTCGGGAGTTTTGGAAAAAAACAGGTCGCTGTAACAGATGATCCGCTCAGCCAACGAATGGGGGGTCATATCCCGGTGGGGTAACGGCAGCTTTTGGCTAACGATATCCGCCACCGTCAGCCCCACACCGGTGTGACGTTCGCAGATCAGGGCGTGCAGCGGCAGCCCTTCTGTCTCCAGAATCTCTCTACCGATAACACCATGACGGATATAGGGCTCCGTGCCGGTGCAGCCGATATCTGCCGCAGCGGTGCGGCAGACACCGATATCATGCAGATAGGCCGCCTCCAGCACCAGCGTGCGGGTCTCGGCATCAAGATTCAGGTGGCCGCAGACCTCTAGAGCCTTGCCGGCCACCATCTTGCCGTGCGTCAGTAAAATAGCAATGGTTTGCCTGCTGCAGTGACGCTCCAGCAGGTCACGGATGGCAAGCATCGGTTCCCCCCCTACCCCTCCAGCGCCCCGATTAACGACCGGACCGTAGCCACACCATGCTCCGCCAGCCACTGTTGCATCCCCTCGGCAATCTCCTGGGCCGCACCGGGGTTGACGAAACTGGCGGTACCGACCTGCACCGCCGTGGCGCCGGCCAGCAGGAATTCCAGGGCATCGGTGGCGGACATGATCCCGCCGATGCCGATCACCGGCACCGTGACCGCCCTAGCCACCTGCCAGACCATCCGCAGCGCCACCGGCTTGATGGCTGGTCCCGAAAGGCCGCCGGTGACGTTGGCCAGCACCGGTCGGCGCCGCTCAAGATCAATCGCCATACCGGTCAGGGTGTTGATCACCGAGAGCGCATCGGCCCCGGCCTCTTCGCAGGCCTGGGCCATCTCGACGATATCGGTCACGTTGGGGGAAAGCTTGACGATCAGCGGCTTGGTGGTGGCGGCCCGACAGGCCGTGACCACACTTGCGGCGCAGCCCGGGTCGGTGCCGAACACGATCCCCCCCTGCTTGACGTTGGGACAGGAGATATTCACCTCCAGGGCAGCCACCTCAGGGATTGCATCCAATCGTCCAGCCAGTTCGGCGTATTCATCAGGGGTAGAGCCGAAGAAGTTGGCGATGGCCGGAGTGTTGACGGTACGCAGAAACGGCACCTTCTTCTGGATAAAGGCCTCAACCCCCACATTCTGCAGGCCGATGGCGTTCAGCATGCCGCCGGGGGTCTCCACGATGCGGGGCGTCGGGTTACCGGCCCGCGGCTTTAAGGACAACCCCTTGGTGACAAAGGCGCCGATGGCCTCCAGGTCCACATATCGGCTGAACTCCTCGCCGTAGCCGAAGGTACCGGAGGCGGTCATCACCGGGTTGCGTAAGTTAAGGCCGGCGATCTCGACTGACATATCAGGTTGCATGGCAGGCCCCCTCCCACTTCAGTTCAGTTACATCAAAAACCGGGCCCTCACTGCAGACACAGCGGTAATCGGGAGTCTCGCTACTGTGATTGGCACCCTGGCAGACGCAGCCCAGGCAGGCCCCCACACCGCAGGCCATGTAGCCTTCCAGCGAGACCTGGCAGGGGATATGCCGCCCGGCGGCAATACCTGCCACAGCCTGCAGCATGCCGTGGGGACCGCAGGCGAAGATGCGTCCTTTGTTACCGGTAGTATCCAGGCGCTGTTCCAGCACCTTGGTCACAAAGCCCTGCTCCCCCAGTGAACCATCCTCGGTGGCGGTGTAGCACTCCACCCCCAACCGTTCGAATTCGGTGATGCAGAGTACGTCGTCCTTGCTGCGGCCACCGGCGAACAGGCGCACCGGCGAGTCTTTGACCAGTTCCCTGGCCAGCAGGTAGAGCGGCGCCAGCCCCACCCCGCCGCCGACAATCAGTTTCTCCTCCCCGGCCGGACCGCAATCGAAACCGCTGCCCAGCGGCGCGATGATATCCAGCAGGTCGGTCCCATGCAGGGCCGACAACATGGCCGTCCCCTTCCCCACCACCCGGTAGAGGATCTCCAGGTAGGGCTGCGGCGCAGCGCCGGTGTAAGCCGGCTGGTGCAGCCCCACGTCAAACACGCCAAAGGGGCGCCGGATCAGGGGATCGATGGAGGGGTTAACCCGCACCATCACAAACTGCCCCGGCTGCGCCTCCAGTATCTCCGGCGGTGCGGTCATCCGCATCCGCCAGTAGCCGGGCGACACCTCGGCATTGTCCAGAATCATCGCCTTAAACTGCATCTACATCCTCCTCATTGAGCTTCTTATCCAGTAACAGGGCATCGATACCATGTTCATAATAGGCCTTGCGCAGGCCGCTGCGCACAAAACCAAACCGCTCGTACAGGCTGATGGCAGGCTTACTGCTAGCCCGCACCTCCAGCCGTAGCACCTGAGCCCTCTGCTTTCTGGCGTAGTCACAGGCCCAGACCAGCAACGCGGCACCAATACCACTACGTTGCAAGGCCGGGTCAACCGCCACATCCAGTATCTCGGCCTCGTCCATGATCACCGACAGACACAGGTAACCGGCCACCCGGCCATCCTGTTCCGCCACCACCGGGGTGCCGTGAGGCGCGGCAAGCTCGCTCAGAAAATGCTGCCGTGTCCAGGCACGGGGGAAACAGGCCTGCTCGATGGCCAGTACGGCATCGAGGTCGGCCTCGGTCATGGGACGGATACGGATCATCGAGGGAAGAATATCGTCAGCAGAGGATGGCGTAAACAAAAATCCACCAATAGCAGACTCCACACCGGCATTGGGGGCGGAACCGACTGGCGCGATAAAAAAACAGTGCTAGAGTATCAAGGCATACGCACGAATGTTCGACAGGAGGAAGGTGCACCGATGGCGATCGAAACCATACCGTTATCAGGGCAACTGAACGCCCTCAACCAGGCACAGGGCAAACTGATCGACCTGAGCATCGAATTCGGGCCCCGGCTGCTGGCAGCGGCACTGATTCTTGGGGTAGGCTACTACGTTGGACGCTGGGTCGGACGCATGCTGGACAAGATGCTGACGCGCATGTCAATGGACATCACCATCCGGCAATTACTGGTCCGTATAGCACGCATGCTGGTGTTGATCCTGTTCCTGATCATGGCTTTGCAAAACCTGGGGGTCGACCTGCTGCCGCTGATTGCCGGCCTGGGTGTGGCCGGTGCAGGCATCGCGCTCGCCATGCAGGGGGTGCTGTCCAACCTGGCGGCTGGTCTGACGATCATCTTCACCCGCCCCTACCGGGTGAATGAGTACATCTCGATTGTCAAGGAAGAGGGGTTGGTGGAAAGCATCACGCTGTTCAACACCACCTTGAGCCACCTCGACCTGTCGAAGGTAATTATCCCCAACCGCAAGATAGTCGGTGAGATACTGCATAACTATGGTGAAATCCGGCAGGTCAGCCTAGCAGTCGGCGTCTCTTACAGTACCGATCTCAACCTGGCGCTTACAACCGTACAGGAACTGCTGCGCAGCAATCCTCGGGTGTTGCAGGACCCTGAACCGGTGGTCCAGATCGTCACCCTGGCCGACTCATCCGTCACCATCGCCGTACGCCCCTGGGTTAACCTGCCTGACTACGTGGCAGCTATCGGCGAACTGAACCAGGCGTTACTCGAAACCTTCCGGCAGCGCGGCATCAGCATTCCCTGCCCGCAACGGGAGGTACGCCTGGTGGAACGAAGCTGATACCTGTTGTAATAAGCCGCGTAAACGAAAAAAGCACCTACAGAA
>JAJXUW010000088.1 GCA_021782545.1 Deltaproteobacteria bacterium
ATTCGTTGAAGGTGGGCCTGGTCTGGGCTGGCAGGCAGAACCAGCTTCTGAACAGAGGAAGGACCTGCAATCTTGATACGTTTGCGCCGTTGGCAGCCGTGCCAGGGGTGACGTTTTACAGCCTGCAACTGGGGGAGGGGGCCGTTCAGGCCGCAACCCCACCAACAGGCCTTGATCTGGTCGATCTCACCGGGCATATCCGGGATTTTGCCGACACCGCCGCCCTGATTGCCAACCTGGACCTGGTTATCACCATCGATACGTCGGTGGCCCACCTGGCCGGTGCGCTGGGCAAGCCCACTTGGGTACTCCTCAGCCATGCCGGCGACTGGCGCTGGCTCACGAAGCGGGAGGATAGTCCGTGGTATCCGGGCATGCGGTTGTTTCGCCAACCTGCGCTGGGAGACTGGGAAGGGGTCATGGCGTCGGTCGCCTCCGCACTTGGGGCGTGGCGTTGCCATGTCCGCGGTAGGGACCACGACCCGGCCAGCCATCGAACAATGGAGGGGAACGGGGTGAGGGTGGAGAAAAGCCATCCGCCGATTGATTCTAGCTGCACGGCACTGAAGGTCGGCCTTGCCTGGGCAGGCCGCCGGACTCATCCGCTGAATCGACAACGCTCCTGCCCGTTGACCAATTTTATTCCTCTGTCAGAGGTTCCCAATACGGCCTTCTACAGCCTGCAGTTGGGCGATGGGGCCGAAGAAGCGGCGATATCGTCGCCTAGCCTGATGCTGCGGGATCTCACGCGCCACATCAACGATTTTGGTGACACAGCAGCGCTGATCGCCAGCCTGGACCTAGTTATTTCCATCGATACCTCGATCGCACACCTCGCCGGGGCGATGGGAAAGCCGGTCTGGCTGCTTTTGCCCTATGCCGCCGACTGGCGTTGGCTCATAGGGCGAGAAGACAACCCCTGGTATCCGACCATGCGGCTGTTCCGTCAACAGGAGCCGGGCGATTGGGCGACAGTCATTCGAAACGTGGCCATGGCATTGGCCAAGCTAGAGGGCACGCCGCTACCGTCAGATCAGCCGTTACCTGATGATGCGTCGGAAAGGACCCTGCTCGAGCAGGAACTCAACAGGCGTCTTCAGGAGGCAGAACGGTCCCCTGCCGATCCCGATCTGCAGATGAACGTGGGGGTAACCTTGGCGCTCCTCGGCCGACACACGGAGGCGATCCCCTGTTATCGGCGCGCCCTCGGGCGCGCCCCGGATCTGGTGGCGGCCCACCTGAACCTGGCGTTTTCGCTGCTAGCGCTGGAGCGCTTCGCTGAGGGGTGGGACCATCTCGAATGGCGGAGCAGGATGCTCGAGTCACCTCTTCCCCCGTGGCCGATGCTGCATCCTAGCTCGCTTGGCAGCCATCCACCGGGAACCACCCTGCTTATCCACTGCGAACAGGGGTATGGCGACACTCTGCAGTTTATCCGTTTTGTCCCGCTCCTTGCCGATCTCGGCTATGGAGTAACCGTGACCTGCCAACCGGAATTGGCCCCGCTTCTGTGCTCAGTTGCCGGCGTCTCCCGGGTGGTCCCCCATGGGGAGCTGCTACCCCGGTGCGATCTGCAGGTGCTGCTCCTCAGCCTCCCCTGGGTCTTCGGCATAACCTTGCAGACCATACCGGCCGCTATCCCCTACCTGAGTCCGCCTCCTGCGGCGGTGGCACAGTGGCGACGCAAGGTGGACAGAAAATTTTTTTAGGGGAGTACGGAAAAACGAGAAATTCCGCTAAAGAGTTCCGCCAGGCTGACGAAATAAATAACTAAGCGCAGAATGCGCAACCGGCAGAAGGCCGGACAGACACCAGAAAGGAGCTTCACCATGGCAATTTCAGACATCTCTCTTACCGCAGGTATGCGGAACAACCTCCTCCAGCTGCAGTATACGTCGTCAGCACTGCAACAGACCCAGGCCCGCCTGAGCAGCGGCAAGAAGGTTAACAGCGCCTTGGACAACCCGACCAACTTCTTTGCTGCCCAGGCAGAGACCCAGCGGGCCAGTGACTTGGGCGACCGCAAGGACGGCATGAGCGAGGCGGTCCAGACCATCCAGGCAGCCAACAACGGCATCACCGGCATCACCGCCCTGATCCAGTCGGCCAAAGGTCTGGCTAGCTCTGCGGCATCGACCAACGACACCCTGTCGCAGGCCACCTACTACACCCAGTATATGCAGATCCAGACCCAGATCACCCAGATGGCCAGCGACTCCGGCTACCGCGGCACCAACCTGTTGACCAACGGCACCCTCTCCATCCAGTTCGGTCAGGTGACCGGCACCTCCACCCTGACCGTGAACGGCACGAACGCCAGCAACACCGGCCTGGGGGTGACCTCCGCCGGTACCTGGACGACCGCAGGGCAGGCACAGAGCGACTCCGCACTCATGGATACCGCGCTCAGCTCGCTGCGTACCAACGCCTCGACCCTGGCCAGCAACCTCTCGATCATCACCACCCGTCAGGACTTCACCAACAACATGATCAACACCCTCCAGACCGGTTCTGACAACCTGACCCTGGCCGATATGAACCAGGAGAGCGCCAACATGCTGATGCTGCAGACCCGCCAGTCTCTGGGTACGACGGCCCTCAGCCTCTCCTCACAGGCAGCTCAGTCGGTCCTGAAACTCTTCTAACGAGGGCGTTAGGGGTTCAGTTGAGAGAGGAACAAACCAGAGGGGGAGATTTTCAGTCTCCCCCTCATTTTTTAGGCTGATCCGGGGAGAATGAGATGAGCGTTAACAGCATTGAGAGCATCGGAGCATCTCTCTACAACGCCCAGCATCAGGCAATACAGCAGGTAGCCAACGGCAGCGGGGCGGGTACCGGTTCCCAACCCCAGCAGGCTGGCTTGCCGCGGGATCAGGTCGCGGTTGCGACTACCGTGACCCTGAAAAATCTGACCACGGTTCGGGCGATCGAAGAGATGCACAGCAGGCTGAACCAGCTGGCGAAAGGGGTGCGCGAGTCAAACGAGGCCGTGGACAAGGTATCAGGGGTGGTTGGTCAGATGAATGCCTCTCTGCAGGGGATAACCAAGAATTACCCCCCGTTTCCGGTGGATAGCAAGAATCGGGAGGAACTCCTGATGGGCTACTCATCGCTTCGAAAGCAGATCCAGGCCTTGATGGTGCCGCCGCCGCCCACCCCCATCTACGAGAAGGTCAAGCATATGTGGCAATCGCTGTTCACCGAAACCGGGCAGGTGCAGCCAGGGGTGGCGCCGGCGTTGGACAACCACAGCAGCGACAAGCAGGTCCAGCAGGTGGCTGCAGGACTCGGCACGACCGGCGAACAACTGGCCGCCGTCAGTACGGCGATCACACAGGCGTTAATCGAGCGGTAATCTCATGGCACTTAAATTATCCCTGAAACCTCACGAAAAAGTCATCATCGGCGGCACGGTCATCACCAATGGCGCCTCTGCGTCACAACTTATCATCGAAAACAAGGTTCCTATCCTCCGGGAGCGGGACATCCTGACCGAGGCCAAGGCCGATACCCCCTGCCGGCGTATTTACTTGGTAATCCAGCTGATGTATATTGACGAACAGCGCAGCACCGAACTGCACCCGCTCTATTGGGAGCTGGTGCGCGATCTGCTTCAGGCGGTGCCCAGCGCCAAGGGGTTGATTGAGCAGGCAAGCCAGTTTATTCTGGATGGCAATTACTACGGCGCATTGAAGGTGACCAAGAAACTCATCGAGTATGAGAAGGAGCTTTTACGCAATGTTTCCAAATCCGGTTAATGCATACACAAGCATACAGAAAGAAGCTCTGAGCGGTAGGGAACTGGAGGCTTCGGTATTGATGCGCGCCGGGCTTATGCTCAAACAGGTGCAGGATAATTGGGACGCAACCGATCGAGATGCGAAGCTTTTGGAAGCGATAAAGTTCAACCAGAAGGTCTGGAGCTTCTTTCAGGCCGAACTGACCGATCCGGAAAATCCTTTGCCGAAGAACCTCCGAGAAGACATACTGAACTTAAGCATCTTTGTCGATAAACGCCTGTTTGAAATAATGGCCTTCCCGGAGTCGGATAAACTCACCATCGTCATGGACATAGATTTCAATATCGCCGCCGGTCTGAGAACCACGCCGACAGAGCAGTAAACAGACTGGTGACATCCGCTGCAACTCCTGCTATCCTCTGTACGTTTCGTGCAGAGGATAGTTTTGTTTGAGGAGGGTTCAATGGCAGCAGAGGAGGTACATCACCGTTTGATTATTCTAGGTTCTGGCCCGGCCGGCTATACGGCGGCTGTGTATGCGGCACGGGCGAACCTGGCCCCGGTCTTGATCGCCGGCCTGCAGCCGGGCGGGCAATTGACCATCACCACTGAGGTGGACAACTGGCCCGGCGACCATGCCGGGGTGCAGGGGCCCGACCTGATGGAGCGGATGCGGCAGCATGCCGATCGGTTCAATACCGAGATCATCTACGACCATATCGCTTCCACCGATCTCTCGCAACGCCCGTTTGTACTGAACGGCGATAGTGGTACCGTCTACACCTGCGATGCCCTGATCATCGCCACCGGTGCCTCGGCCCGTTACCTTGGCCTGCCCTCGGAGGAGGCGTTCAAGGGCAAAGGTGTTTCGGCCTGCGCCACCTGCGACGGCTTTTTTTACCGCAACCGGCCGGTTGCGGTGATCGGCGGCGGCGACACGGCGGTGGAGGAGGCGCTCTATCTGGCCAATATCGCCTCCCATGTGACCGTGGTGCATCGCCGCGACCAGTTTCGCTGTGAGAAGATCATGGCCGACAAGCTGCTTGCCAAGGCGGCTGAAGGCAGGGTGTCCATCGAGTGGTTCCACGTGCTGGACGAGGTGCTGGGCGATGCCGGCGGTGTGACCGGCATGCGGATCAAGGATGTGCGAAACGGGGTAACCAAGGAGATCGGCCTGGAAGGGGTCTTCATCGCCATCGGCCACTCACCGAACACCGCCATCTTTGAGGGGCAGCTGGAGATGCAGGACGGCTACCTGAAGACCAGGGGCGGTTCAAACGGTTTTGCCACCCAGACCAGTGTTCCAGGTGTGTTTGCCGCAGGTGACGTGCAGGATTTCATTTACCGTCAGGCGATTACCTCGGCCGGGACCGGCTGTATGGCGGCCCTTGATGCTGAGCGGTTTCTTGATGGCCTGGAAGGGTAGCTCGTCTCATGTCCGTTGATCCGCCGCGGGATGAACGTCTTGAGGGACTGCTGCGGGAGATAGGCCGGACTTTGGAGGGAAACCGGGTGTTTCTCGACGGATTGCAGCACGACAATGGTACCGACGATGAGGTTGCGGTATCGTCAGACGATATGTTACCTGCTGATGAGGAGTTTGAAGAACTTTGACGTCTGTGTGAATGTGATTAAAAAGGCGCCCCACCAACTGGGGCGCCTTTTTTGTTGCTGTCATCAAGCAGGGGTGCTGCTGTAAGGTTAGTGCTCGTGCGTTTCTTCCTGCGTACCACCGTCGGAAAGGCGTTTGGCCCCCTTTACCCCGATATGGCAGGTGGCGCAGCGGGTGTTGGCGGCAAAGGCCAGGGAGCCGTTGTGGCAGGCGCCGCAGTACTTGCCCTGATAGAGGGATTCCATCACAAAATCGGCGTTACCCTGGGCCTTTTTGGCCTGCATCTCGAACAGGCGGTTGTGGCACATCTCGCAGGAGAGCCCTTTGTCCATATGGACCTTGTGGGAGAAGATCACCCCGGTTACCGGCTTGTCAAAGACGATCGGCGCTTCCGGATAGGAAGCGGCAGAGGCCAGACCGGTTACCAGGGCCAGCAGGGCGGTTACGGTGGTGATGAGACGTATGGTCATCGGTGGTTACCTCGTCAAGTAGAGTTAGTTAGCCTTTGGTATAGAATACATTGGGACGGGTGCCGGCCTCGGGGCGCAACACCCAGACCGCCTTTTCGATCTGGTGTACGGTCTTGAAGACCGGGTCATCTTGCTTGGAAAGATCGCCGAAGATCCTGACGCCGGCCGGGCAGGCGTGGGCGCAGGCGGTGTCTTTTTCACCTTTGGAGAGGCGGGTGTCCCAGCAGAAGTTGCACTTGTCCACCGCCTTTTTTTCCTCGTTAAAGTACCGGGCGTTGTAGGGGCAGCCTTCCTGGCAGGTCAGGCAGCCGATGCACTTTTTGATGTTCATCAGTACGATGCCAGTGGTCTGATCCTTGTAGGTGGCCTTGGTGGGGCAGACCCGGGTGCATTGCGGCAGGTTGCACTGGTTGCAGAGCACCGGGATGAACTCCCGTTTGCCCCCCACCGCATCGGGGGTGTCCTTTTCAAGGATGGTGGTGCGGTAGGCGCCGGGAACGTTGGGCACGTGGTTGGTGGCCACGCAGGCTGCCATGCAGCGCTCGCAGTCGATGCAGCGGTCCTGGTGCATCACCATGCTGTAGTGGGGTGAGTAGGGATACTTTTTGGCGAAGTCGGCGGCATTAGCCGTATTGAAGGTGGAGACGGCGGAGAGGATGGTGCCGCCGGCAAAGATGCCGGTAATCGCCAGTCCCATCTTGAGGAAGTCGCGACGCTCCTGCATCGGGACGTTTTCAACCCCTTCGTTTTTCAGGTTGTTTAGATCCAGTTTATTCATAGTAGTCATTCCTCGTGTCGTTAGTTGGTCGGTGTCCAGCTCTAGTGGTGCTCAACCTTATGGCCGTCAAAGACCTTCTCCCCTAGCAGGAAGAAGAAGGCGGTCATACCAAAGCCGCCGGCGGCGATGATCATCTCGTAGATGGAGGGTGAATAGCTGAGCAGGTGATTATACTCGTTGACCCCCAGATCGTAGTAGACCGGTATCGATTGTCCCAGGAACACCAGGTTGAAACGCATCACGAAGATACCGATAATCATGGAGATGGATGCCAGCAGCATAATGTTGAGGTTGCGGCCCCGGGAGAGGATGAACAGTACCAGCGGCCCCACCATGCCGATCAGGACCTCGAAGAACCAGAAGTTGAAGGCGTGGTGGCCGGCAACTTCGGACATGACCACCGGATAGGCACCGTTGGGCTGACCAGCCGAGCCGGCCACCAGTTTCCAGGTGGTGAAGAACAGGATCACGCAGATCAACAGGATGCCGACCTTGGTGGTGACCTCCAGGGCCCGCTCCATATCCGGTCCCATCTTTTCGCCGTTCAGCTTGTAGCCCAGGATATGGAACATGATGATCACCGCACAGCCGGTCATCATGGCCGAGGCGATGAAGTAGATCGGCATGTAGGGCCCCTGCCAGTAGGCGCGGCCCATCAGAAGACCGAACACGGCCCCCAGGTTGGAGTGGGCGGCGATACCGGCCACGGAACCGCTGAAACCGCAGACCACGGCCGGTGTGTGTTTGTTCATCAGCAGGAAGATATACTCGGCGAACATGAAGGCCAGATAGACACCGTACAGGGTGCCCATCCACCAGATGTTCGAGGTGAGGTTGGGGGAGATGACGTTGTATATGGCCATCCGCCAGGGGATCTTGATCTCGAAGGCGATGACGAAGAAGCCGGAGAGGATGGTGGCGATGGAGAGAAAGACCGAACGCTTGGCAATCGGCATGAAGTCCTGCACGCCAAAGACGTGGCCGATGGAGGAGACCAGACAGAGGCCGGTGGAGGTCACCACAAAGAAGACATAGGTGGAGATCAGCACACCCCAGGGAATCTCACGATAGACATTGTAATAATGCTCATGTCCTCTGATCATGGCAAGAAGCCCGAGCCCTGCAGCCGCAAGGACGAGCGAGAGGGTGATCAGCAGCAGGAGGTAGTACCCGATCCCTGCCGATTTCAGGCGGTCGACGACGCCGCTTACCAGCCCATTGAGTGTTGGTGCGCTGTGATTGGCCATACGTGCTTGTTCCCCTTTGCTCTGGTGTGAGATAAAAAACGGTTGGACAGGCGTAATATGTTGCATTTGCAACAATTATTATTAGTAAACGCTTTTTTCTAGCATAGGCGTAACTGAAATGCAATCCCGTAAAAATGCACAATTATGCTTCTAATGAACTGTTGCAATGTTGCAGAATTTTTGTTGCACTTAGCGGCAAAGTTGCAACGAAAATCGTCGGTGCCGCGTCGTCTTGACTTCGCCAGATGCATCTGTTAGGCTGCCTCAGTAAGATAACTTAGCTAATTAACGGAGATTTCGCACCATGGCAAAAAAACTGTTCATTCCGGGCCCGGTGAACGTGGCCCCTGAAATCTTTGCCGCCATGTCCCAGCCGATGATCGGCCATCGGATGAAGGAGTACGCCGAACTGCACGGCCGGGTGACCACCAATCTGAAGCGGTTGATGGAGACCACCGACCGGACCTTCCTGTCCACCTCCAGCGCCTTTGGCGCCATGGAAGGGGCGGTGCGCAACCTGGTGAAGGGGCGCTGCGTCAATTTCTGCAACGGCGCCTTTTCGGACAAGTGGCACGACGTGAC
>JAJXUW010000008.1 GCA_021782545.1 Deltaproteobacteria bacterium
CCCAACGGCGCCCGAAAGACCACCATCTTCCGGATCATCACCGGCGAGGAGGAGCCGGACAGCGGTGAGCTGACCTGCGCCAAGCGGACCACCATCGGCTATTTTTCGCAGGATGTGGGCGAGATGGCCGGCCGCAGCGCCCTGGAAGAGGTCATGGCCGGCTCTTCCGCCACCATGCAGCTGGCAGAAGAGCTGCAGATGATGGAATCGGCCATGTGCGACCCGCTGGATGACGACGCCATGGCGGCCCTGCTGGAACGCTACGGCGCGGCTCAGGAGGAGTTCGAACATCGTGGCGGCTATGATCTGGAGACCCGCGCCCAGACCGTGCTGACCGGACTCGGCATCGGGCCGGACCGCTTCAACCACCCGGTGGAGTCGTTCTCCGGTGGCTGGAAGATGCGGATCGCCCTGGCCAAGATCCTGACATGCAAGCCTGACGTGCTGCTGTTGGACGAGCCGACCAACCACCTGGATGTGGAGTCGATCGTCTGGCTGGAGGAGTGGCTGGCCGACAGCTTCGATGGCGCCCTGCTGATGACCAGCCACGACCGCGATTTCATGAACCGGATCGTGACCCGTATCATCGAGGTGGCCAACAAGACCGTCACCACCTACAACGGCAACTATGATTTTTATGAGCGGGAGCGGGAGATCCGCCGTGAGCAACTGCTGGCCAGCTTTAAACGCCAACAGGAGATGCTGGCCAAGGAGGAGGAGTTCATCGCCCGCTTTGCGGCCCGGGCTTCCCACGCCGCCCAGGTCCAGTCGCGGGTCAAGAAGATCGAAAAGATCGAGCGGATCGAGATCCCGCCCGAGGAACGGCTGGTCACGTTCGCATTCAACGAGCCGCCTCGCAGCGGCGACGACGTGGTGGTGATGGACGGTCTGGCAAAAGCGTGGCCGCTGCCGGAGGGCGGGGTCAAACCGGTCTTTTCCGGGGTCTCCGGCATCATCCGCCGCGGCTCGAAGATCGCGGTGGTGGGGGTCAACGGCGCCGGCAAGTCCACCTTCCTCAAGGTGCTGGCCGGCCAGACCGAGCCGAGCTCAGGCCGGGTCACCCTGGGGGCCAACGTGGAGCTGGGCTATTTCAGCCAGCACGCCATGGAGGTGCTGGAGCCGAAGAAGACCATCTTTGAAACCGTCCAGGAGGTGCTGCCGCTGGCCAACCGCGGGGTAATCATGAACCTGCTGGGGGCCTTCCTGTTCTCCGGCGACGCGGTGGACAAGCGGATCGAAAACCTGTCCGGCGGCGAGAAGAGCCGGGTGGTGCTGGCCACCCTGTTTGCCCGGCCGGTCAACTTGCTGATCCTGGACGAGCCCACCAACCACCTGGACATCCGCTCCCGCGAGATCCTGCTGGACACCCTGCAGCGCTTCAGCGGCACGGTGGTGCTGGTCTCCCACGACCGCCACTTCCTGCGCTGCCTGGTTGACCGGGTGATCGAGGTGGACCACGGCGAGATGCGGACCTTTGAGGGCAACTATCAATACTACCAGCACAAGGTGCATGGGGAGGCGTGATGCTCGATCAGATCGGGGCAGATATCTATAAAAGCTGGACAGATGACCAACGCCGTGACGAGATTGCCAGGCTGGTGGCCGGCTACCGGGCCGGTCTGCCGATCAAAATCCTGTTCCAGATGGCCTCGGCCATCGCCGGCAGCCCGGACAGCGCCCGTGAGCACCTGGCGGCCCTGATCCCGGCCGAGGAACGCCACCGGATGGTGGGCAAGGAAAAGGGCGAGGCGCAGTCGTTGGCCGCCTCGTTCCTGATGTAACATGTCAAAAACCAACCTGATAACCGCAGCGGGCATGAAACGGCTGGAGCAGGAGTTCGACCAGCTCTGGCGGGTGGAACGCCCCAAGGTGGTGCGCGGCGTGGCCGATGCCGCTGCCGAGGGGGACCGCTCAGAGAACGCCGAGTACATCTACGGCAAAAAACGGCTGCGGGAGATCGACCGCCAGTTGAAACACCTGGGGACCCGCCTCAAGCTGGTCAAGGTGGCCAATCTGCCGGCCAACCCCCGGCAGGTCAGCTTTGGTTGCTGGGTTTCCTACGAGGACGAAGAGGGGAACGAGCGCTGCTACCAGCTGGTGGGACCGGACGAGTTCGATGTGGCCGCCGGCAAGATCAGCATCGACTCGCCGGTGGGGCAGGCCCTGCTGCACAAAAAGGTGGATGACGAGGTGGTGATCAGCAAGCCATCGGGCACCATCACCGCCACCATCATTGCCATCAGTTCAACCAGACCTGGGTAAGGCCTTTTATTATTCCTCCGGCCTGCGCAGTCGCTTTCGTGACGACGTCAGCCGTTTTTCAGTCAGCCGCTTTTCCTTCTGGGCCCTGGATACCTTGGTGGCGATCCGGGGCTTCTGCTTTCTGCTGCGCTTCTCTAACGCCTGTTGCAGCCGTTCCAGCGCCACCTCGCGGTTTCTGAGCTGTGACCTGCTCTCCGCGGCGTGTACCACGATGCCGGTGGGAAGATGCCTGATCCGCACCGCCGAATCGGTGGTGTTGCGGTGCTGTCCGCCGGGGCCGGAGCCGCGGTAGCATTCCACCACAATATCGGTCTCGTTGATCTCGATGGTCATTGTTTAAAGATGCTCAGGCCCCAGTTGACCACCGTCAACACCACACTGAAGACCAGCGCCCACCAGAAGCTCTGCACCTGAAAACCGGACACCAGCTTGCTGACCAACAGGACCAACGCGGCGTTGATCACCAGGGTGAACAGGCCCAGGGTCAGGATGTTGAGCGGCAGGGTTAAGAGCAGCAGGACCGGTTTGATAATGGCATTCACCAAGCCCAAAGCCAGTGCGGTGACCAGGGCCGGCACGAAACCGGACAGCTGAACACCCGGCAACAGGTAGGCCGTCACCATGATGGCCAGTGCGGCCAGCAACCAATTGATCAGAATTGCCATAGCGTTCCTCCTCTTATGATGCTTGCTCGATCCTGACTACCCGCTGCGCCAGGGCCAGCACCGCCGGACGATGGGTCACTACCAGTACACTCCTCTTGCCCGTCAGTCGCCGTGTTAAACGTTGTACCACCAGCTGTTCCGTCTCCCCATCCAGTCCTTCGGTCGGCTCATCAAGGAGCACGACCGGCGTATCGGCCACCAGTGTGCGGGCCAGGGCGATCCGCCGTCCCTCGCCGCCGGATATCGCGCTGCCGCTCTCGCCCACCGGGGTATCCAGCCCCTGTGGCAGGCTGGCGATCCACCTGCTCAGCTGACAGTCATCCAAGATCCGCTCCAGTTCCTGTTCTGCCAGTTCCCGCCCCAGCAGGATGTTGTGCCGGATGGTGGTGTTGAACAGGTGGGGCTGCTGGGGCAGGGCCGCCACCAGCCGGCTCAGGTCGTCCGGTGCAAGCGCGGCCAGCTCAACGCCACCGATGGCGATGCTGCCCCGGTAGCTCCGGAAGCGCAGCAACAGCTCCACCAGGGTCGACTTGCCGCTACCGCTTGCGCCCACCACCGCCACCCGCTCACCTTCGGCCAGAGTCAACGAGAACGGTCCCAGCATGGCCGGACCGTCCGCATAGGTACAGCTCACCCCCCGAAGTTCGATCCGATAGCCCTGCGGTTTTTCTCTGGTCTCAGGTTCCGGCAGGGCAGGGGGGGCATCGGCCAACTCCCGGATTCGCCCTACCGCCTGGGCGGTGGCCGGCACCAGTTGCAGGGCGTGGGCAAGCGGTCCGACCCCCTCGAAGGCCGCCGCCGTGAACAACAGCAGCATCACCAGCTGGGGACCGCTCACCTGTTGCTGACGCACCTCCGGAATGACCAGCAACGCCAGCAGCACCAGGGCAAACCCGGCCAGGGTAACCACCCCGGCCCCAGTCGCCCCGGCCAGACGCCCTAGGTTGACCTGTTGCACAACCAGCTCACGAGACAACCGCTCCACCTCCGCTGCCTGCTGGTCGGTTGCGCCCAGCAGCAGCAGTTCTTCGGCCCCCTGCAGGCCCTGACCAACCCGGTTGCGCAACGCACCGGCCAACTTCACCGATTGCCGTCCCGGTTGTTGAGCCAGTCGCTGCGTTGCCAGCGGCAGCACCAGACCTGCCGCAAGCAGCACCAGCAGCACCACCAATGCGGCTTTGGTACTGAAGCAGGCCACAAACAGCCCAGCCAGCAGCATGCTGACAAGTCCCGTGCCGAGTGGCGCAATAATCCGCAGATAGAGGTTTTCCAGGCTGTCGACATCGGCACGCAGTCGTCCGGCCAGATCGTTGCTGGCATAGCGCTCGATTCCGGCCGGGGCAAGGGGGATCAGCCGCCTGAACAGCCAGCTACGCAGGTCGGCCAGGATGCGGAAGGCCGCCTCATGGGTCACCAGCCGTTCTCCGTAACGCCCGACGGTACGCAGGATCGCCAAGAGCCGGATGGCGGCCGAGGGGAAGAAGTAGTTGAAGGAAACCTGCGTAACCCCTGCCACGGCCATGGAGGCGACAAACCAGCCGGAGACCGCCATCAGGGCCGTGTTGGCGGCAATCACCGCCACCCCCAGGCCGACGCCGGCCAGCATCCAGCCCCGTTGGCCGGCAGCCGGTTGCAGAATGCGCACGAGCTCCCTCATGACGACACTCCCAGATACTGCTGCGGAGTGACCATACGCTCAAGCCGCCCGTTGGCCAGCTCCAACACTCGGCTGCAGCGGGCGATGGCGGCCTCGCGGTGGGAGATCACCAGCACGGTGCGGCCCACGGCAAGCCGTTTCAGCATCTCCAGCACCAGCCGTTCATTCTCGGCATCCAGGCCGGCGGTGGGCTCATCCAGCACCACCAGCCGCGCATTCCGCAAGAGTACCCGCCCTAGGGCCAGCCGCCGCAGTTCGCCGCCTGACAGCCCTGCCCCCCGGTCCCCCAGCACGGTATCGAGACCGTCGGGCAGGCGGGCGATTACCGGCCAGAGCGCCGCCTGTTCCAATGCGTCACGGATGGCTGTTTCGTCAGCCGCGTCAGCACCCAGCAGCAGATTAGCACGTATGCTGGCGGCCATGAAGAACGGCTGCTGCGCCACCCAGGCCAGCTGCGATCGCCAGGCGGCCTGGTCCATCGCGGCCAGATCGGTGCCGTCCACAGTGATGCTGCCGCGTTCGGGGTGGGCCAGCCCCAGCAGCAGGCGGGCCAGGGTCGATTTGCCGCTGCCGCTGGCCCCCACCAGGGCGGTCAGACCGCCAGACGGGATGGTCAGCGAGATATCCTGCACGCCACCCCGCTGCCCACCGTAGCGGAACGTTACAGATTCACAGCGGACCTCGGGGGCGCTGCCTGATGGCAGCACCCTGCCTGCCAGCGTCGTCGCCGGTAGCGGCCGTTCAAGCAGGGGGATGATCCGCTCGGCGGCGGCCAGTCCGTTCATCCGGCTATGGTAGGCAAGCCCCAGGTTGCGCAGCGGCAGGTAAAACTCCGGTGCCAGCAGCAGCACAAACAGACCATCCACAAGGCTCAGGTTGCCAGCCAGCAGCCGAAAGCCGATCAGCACCGCCACCACCGCCGTGCCGACCGTGGCAAAAAATTCCAGGGTAAAGGCAGACAGGAAGGCCACCCGCAGTACCGCCATGGTCCCTTGCCGGTACTGCTCTGAAACGACTGCTACCAACTCGGCCTCATGCTTGGCCCGGCCGAAGATCTTCAGGTCCGGCAGCCCTTGAACCAGATCCAGCAGATGGCCGGCCATACGGGATAGACGCTCCCACTGGCGGCGGTTCAACGCCTCGCTCCCCTTGCCGATCAGCACCATCAACAGCGGGATAAAGGGGGCTGAGAACAGCAATACCAGCCCGGAACGCCACTCATTGGGCAGTACCACCACCAGCACGGCCAGCGGCAACAGCCCCGCCAGCACCATCTGCGGCAGGAAGCGGGCCAGGTAGGCCTCCAGCCCTTCCACCCCGGCGGTCACCACCTCGGTCAGCGGACCCACCTCACCGGCCAGGCCGGCCGGTTTCAGCAGCAACAGCTTGCGGTACAGCAGGCTGCGCACCTGCTGGCGTACCTCGGCCGCTGCCCGTACCGCGGCATGTTCGCCCAAGTAGCTGGCAATACCACGCAACAGGATAACCAGCGCCACCCAGGCCAGCAGCGACTGCACCGCTGTCCTGCCCTGGCCGTCGATCACCACCCGCTGGCAGAGCACGGCCAAAAGCCGAGCCTGCAGGATGATCAGCAGACCGCCCGCCAGCCCCCACAGCACGGCCGTCAGCAACCGCCCCCGCACCGTGCGGGCCTGCTGCCGCAGCCAGGGTTCCGATAAGCTATGCACCTCGGTGGTAGGCACCGGCTACCCCTTTACACAGACCAGATACTTGAGATAGCGCCCCTCAGGAAAGGTAACCGGGTAGGGGAAGTCCACCGGCTGGCCCTTTTGTTCGATCACCCGCAGCTCGGCCCCGGCCTGCAGGGCACCCCGCCGCAACTCCTTCAGATAGTCGGCCAGATCGGTCTTCTGGTGATTGGAGGAACAGATCAGCAGACCGCCATCGACCAGTAATGGCAGGCTGGCCGCAACCAGATCGCTGGTGCCGCCACGGGTGGTAAAACGTCCCTTGGTGGTGGTTGAGAAAGAGGGCGGGTCCATCAGGATGATGTCAAACTGCTCGTTACTGGTGGTCATCTCCGCCAGTTTGGCCATGCAGTCCCCCACCAGGAAGCGGTGCTTTTTAGGATTCAGCCGGTTGGCGCCGAAGTTGGCCCGGTTCCAGTCGGTATAGCCGGGGGAGACATCCACTGAAGTGACCTGGGTTGCCCCGCTTGCAGCAGCAGCCACGGAAAAGGCACCGGTGTAGGCAAACAGGTTTAAGAAACGCTTGCCAGCCATGCGGGGCATCAGGCAGCGACGGTTCTCCCGCTGGTCCAGAAACAGCCCGGTGTTCAACCCTTCCTCCAGCGAGACCAGGAAGGTCAGGCCGTTTTCCTGCACCGCCAGCCGCTGCGGGGCAGCCTCCCCCGCCAGTAACCGGCCGTATCGTTTGGTATCGCTGGTGGCCTCCAGCTCGCGGGTGTTCTGGGGGCGGGCCTTTTCATAGATGCCAGCAGGTTCCAGTAGTTCTTGCAATACGCCGGTCAGCAGCTTGAGGTGCGGCCGCCACCCTTCGCAGTACAGCTGCACCATCAGGTAGCCGGCGTAGCGGTCCACGGTCAGGCCGGGCAGGCCATCCCCCTCGGCATTCACCAGCCGGTAGGCGTTGGTATTCTGCAGATCAAGGTAGTGTTCACGCAGTCCAATGGCGGCCTGCAGCCGCTGTTTCAACCAGGCCCGGTCCAACTGCATCGGTTTAAACGACAGCACCCGCGCCACCACCCGGTCAGCCGGGTCCAGCAGGGCCGTGGCCAGCGGCTTGCCCCGCTCATCGGTCAGTTGCACCAGTTCACCGGCCTTGCCCTTGGGCCAGCGCCTGGTGAAGCTGTCGGCGATCACCCAGGGATGTCCCAGTTCCAGCATCCTGACCGTCTCCGGTCCTATAATCCGTTGTTGCATGCCCACTCCAAACAGGAAAGGGACCACCTCGGCAGTCCCTTTCGTTTCAGTCTATCAGCTTACCGCCATCATGCAATCACGATCCGCGCAAAACGACGCTTGCCGATCTGGACGATGTACTCGCCGCTGGCGGTCAGCTCCAGGTTGGCGTTACTGATCTTCTCGCCGTTCAGCTTGACCCCGCCCTGGTCGATGGAACGGCGGGCCTCGCCGTTGGACTTGGTAAGCCCTGCCTCGGTCAGTGCCTTGGCCAACAGCAGCGGGCAATCGGCCGTGCCGTAGCTGACCTGTGGCATATCCTCGGGGATCTCGTTCTCCTTGAAGCGCCTGACAAAGTTCTCCTCGGCCGCCTCGCCGCTGCCGGCGCCGTGGAAGCGGTTGACAATCTCGCGGCCCAGGGCCTTCTTGGCCGCCATCGGGTGCACCGACCCATCGGCCATGCCGGCCTTCAGCTTCTCGAACTCGGCCACGCTCATGTCGGAGAGTAGCTCATAGTAGCGGATCATCAATGCATCGGAAATCGACATCACCTTGCCAAAGATCTCGTCTGCCGGTTCACTGATGCCGATGTAGTTGCCCAGCGACTTGGACATCTTGTTGACGCCATCCAGTCCTTCCAAAAGCGGCATGGTCAGCACGCATTGGGGCGGCTGGCCCCATTCCCGCTGCAGTTCGCGCCCCATCAGCACATTGAACTTCTGGTCGGTGCCCCCCAGCTCCACGTCGGCCTTCATGGCCACCGAGTCGTAGCCCTGGATTAGCGGATAGAGGAATTCGTGGATCGCGATCGGCTGCTGGCCGGTATAGCGTTTGTGAAAGTCGTCCCGCTCCAGCATACGGGCCACGGTGTACTTGGAGGCCAGGGCGATCAGGCCGCCGCAGCCCAGGTCGTTCAACCACGAGGAGTTGAAGACCACCTTGGTCCTGTCCGGGTCGAGGATCTTGAAGACCTGCTCCTTGTAGGTCTCGGCGTTGCGCAGCACGTCTTCCCTGGTCAGCACCTTGCGGGTCTCGGACTTGCCGGTCGGGTCGCCGATCATACCGGTGAAGTCACCGATCAGAAAATGAACCTCATGGCCCAGTTGCTGGAACTGGCGCAGCTTTTGGATCAGCACGGTGTGGCCCAGGTGCAGGTCGGGCGCAGTGGGGTCAAAGCCGGCCTTGATGATCAACGGCCGGCCGGTGGCCAGCTTGTCTTCCATCTCCTTCTCTACCAGCAGTTCGACACAGCCGCGTTTGATCACGGCCATCTGTTCGGCAACGGTCATACTCATGCTGCTACTCCTTCATCTATTTTCAACAGGGTACGTTAATCCGTTCAATGCTGACCGCCTTGCCGCTGGCCGCCTCGACCCCGATCACCACGGCGTTGATCCGCAGGTCCTTCTTGGGCACGTCGAACTTGACCGGTTGCTGGGTCAGGAAACGCCTGATGGCCTGGTCCTTGTCGATGCCGATCACGGAATCGAAGGAGCCGGTCATACCCACATCACTGATGTAGGCCGTACCGTTCGGCAGGATCCGCTCATCGGCGGTCTGGACGTGGGTGTGGGTGCCGACCACCGCCGAGACCCGGCCGTCCAGGTACCAACCCAGGGCCGCCTTTTCAGACGTTGCCTCGGCATGGATATCCACCAGGATGATCGAGGTCTCCTTTTTTAAAAACGCTACTTCTGCATCAGCGCAACGAAAGGGGCAGTCCAGGTTCTTCATGTAGACCCGCCCCTCCAGGTTGAGCACCCCCACCTTGATGCCGGCCGGGGTCTCGATCACCGCCGAGCCCCGCCCTGGTGTGCCGGGAGGGTAGTTCAGCGGCCGGATCAGGCGGGTCTCGCTGTCCAGGTACCCGCTGTTGTCCTTCTTGTCCCAGATATGGTTGCCGCTGGTCAAAAGACAAATCCCCTGGCGATACAGCTCATCAGCGGTCTCGCGGGTGATGCCGAAACCGCCGGCCGCGTTCTCGCCGTTGGCGATCACCAGGTCCACGGCGTGCTTGTCGATCAACCGGTGCAACTCACGGTTGATGGCGCTGCGGCCAGGGGCGCCAACCACATCGCCTATGAATAAGATTCGTACTGACATTTAACGCGCGTACTCGGTTGCGCGGGTTTCACGGATGACATTGACCTTGATCATGCCGGGATAGGTCATCTCACTCTCGATCTTCTTGGCGATGTCGCGGGCCAGCAGCACCGACTGCTCGTCGGAGACCTGCTCGCTGGAGACCATCACCCGGATCTCGCGGCCGGCCTGGATGGCAAAGGAGGTCTGCACCCCCTGGAAGGAGGTGGCGATCCGCTCCAGGTCTTCCAGCCGCTTGACGTAGGTCTCCATCATCTCGCGCCGTGCGCCGGGCCGTGCCCCGGACAGGGCATCGGCGGCCTGCACCAGCACCGCCAGGATGGTGGTGGGCTTCTCGTCCTCGTGGTGGGCGGCGATGGCATGCACAATCTTGGGTGACTCCCCGTACTTGCGGGCCAGGTCGGCGCCGATCACGGCGTGGGAGCCCTCCACCTCGTGGTCCACCGCCTTGCCCAGGTCGTGCAGCAGGCCGGCCCGCTTGGCCTGCTTGACGTTGATCCCCAGCTCGGCGGCCATGATGCCGCACAGGAAGGCCACTTCCAGCGAGTGCTGGTAGACGTTCTGGGTGTAGGAGGTGCGGTACTTGAGACGGCCGATCAACCTGAGGATCTCGGGATTGATGCCATGTACGCCCAGGTCGAAGGCGGCCTGCTCGCCGGCCTCCTTGATCGCCTTTTCCACCTCTTCTTCCGACTTGGAGACAACCTCTTCGATCCGGCCGGGGTGAATCCGACCGTCGGCCAGCAGCTTCTCCAGCGACAGCCGGGCCACCTCGCGGCGTACCGGGTTGAAGCCGGACAGGATCACCGCCTCCGGCGTGTCGTCGATGATCAGGTCGATGCCGGTGGCGGCCTCCAGGGCACGGATGTTGCGACCTTCTCGGCCGATGATGCGGCCCTTCATCTCATCGGACGGCAGCGGTACCACCGAGACGCACTTCTCGGAGACGTACTCGCCGGCATAGCGCTGGATGGCCGAGGCGATGATCTCTTTGGACTTCTTGTCGGCGGTCTCGCGGGCCTCATCTTCGATGGCCTTGATCCGCTTGGCGGCATCGTGGCGGGCCTCGCTCTCCATGGCCTCTATCAAACGATTCTTGGCCTCTTCAGCGGTCATGCCGGAGATCTGCTCCAGCCGGGCCCGTTGTTCTGTTAATGAACGATCAAGCTCCCCTTCCTTCATGGTTAGGCTTTGCTCTTTCGCGACCGTAGCCTGTTCCTTCTTGAGGAGTTCCATCTCCTTTTGGTCAAACAGGGCCGCCTTTTTATCCAGATTCTCTTCTTTTTGCTGGATCCGCCGTTCCTGGCTCAGCAACTCCTTCTTTTTTTCCTTCAGGTCGTTTTCAGCCGCCTCTTTGGCCTCCAGGGCCACATCCTTGGCAGAAAGTTCAGCCTCCTTGGTGATGGTATCCGCCTCCCTGCGGGCGTCATCCAACATCTTGGCGGCCAATTCCTCTGCCTGCTTGACGATTCCTTCGGTACTCTTCCGGCCGGTTCGACTGCCGGCTACATAGGCCACACCGGCGACCGCAACGATCACCAGCGCCATGATAATACTGGTTGTTATCATCAGCTACCTCCTCTATATATGATCATCCGACCGCTACCTGCGGCCGGTTACCGCCTCTTGCACCTGCACCACCCGGGCCTCTGTCACAAGGTAGTGCATCCTGACGTCATGCCCCTCGGCGGGCAGTTCGGTGCAAATCTGAAAATCGTGACATAACCCGACCAAGGTCGGCACCTGTGTCAACTCAGCAAAATAGCGGTCATAATACCCTTTACCGAAGCCGATTCGATGCCCCCGCAGGTCGAAGGCCACCCCCGGCACCACCATCAGGTCGAAATCAGGATAGGCAACGGCAGTATCCACCGGGCAAGGCTCCAGAATACCGAAGCTGCCCCGCTGTAACTGTCCCAACGTCTCAACCTCGTGGAACGCAAGGCGATTGCCGCAGACCAGGGGATAGAACACCTGCTTGCCGGCCTGACGGGCCGCCTCAAACAGCAGCGCCGTATCGACCTCATTTTTGAGTGGTGCATACAACGCCAGTCGAGCGGCCCGCCGGAAGGCATCCACGGCCAGCAAACGCTGCTGGGCGCCCTGACTGTTCGCCTGCCAGAGTTCGATCGCCAAGGCGCAACGTCGGGCAAGCATGCTGCTGCGTAAACTTCGTTTGGGCATATGCCCTCGTGAGATACCGCGTACAGAGGAAAGTTACCCGGGGGTACCGGGCATGCGCGATCGCTTCAGGTAGGACCGGAGGGAGGAACTGGCATATGCCAGCGGTACGATCAGTTCAATCGTCCGACCTCCGATGGTGCGGATATATAACCGGTGCGGAATATCAGCATACAGGGCAGCAGACCTGCCACACCTGCCGAAACTGATGTTTGTACTGCCGTGGTTACGCGTTGGGATATATATCAAGTCTCCCTGAAGAGACCGTGTGCTCCAAGGGCTGTATCAAGGCGCTCCAGCATCCCCTGCACCTTGGCATCCAATGATGCCATCGCCTGCTGGCCCGCCTGTTGCGCCAGGTACTGCTCAGCCAGGTTTAAAAACGCCAGGGTGACCACCAGCTGGGGGTCGGCGGCGGCCAGTTTTGCCCTGATCTCATTAATACGATCATTGGCAAAGGTCTCGACCTCCCGTACCGCTGCCTCCGGTGCCGAGCTCTTGACCGGTATCTCCCGCCCCAGTATGGTAACCAGGTGGGTGGCCTTCATGCCGTCAGATACCTTCAAGTCGGCTCAGAATGGCATCGATGCGGCCTTTCAATGCCTCTCGCTCCTGCTGCAGGCGTTTATTCTCCTCAACCAGCATCTGATTTTCTTCCTTTAAGGCAGTGTGCTTGACAACCAACTCATTGATTTTGTTGTCAAGTTTTTCGAACAGATCGTCACTCACGCTGGCCACTCCTTCTAAAGGTGCATTAATATATTGATTTTCCTGAACAAAGTCAAGCGGCATTTGGACAAAGTCCCGCGCCGGATGTGCTGACTTACCGCTCGAAGAGGGCATCCACAAACTCCTGCGGATCAAAGTCGCGCAGGTCGTCAATCCCTTCACCGACACCGATGAACCGGACCGGCAGGCTAAACTCATGAGAGACCGCCACCACCACCCCTCCCTTGGCGCTGCCGTCCAACTTGGTAAGCGCCAGTCCGGTCACACCGGCCGCCTCCTGAAAGATGCGGGTCTGGTTGAGGGCATTCTGGCCGGTTGCCGCATCCAGCACCAACAGGGTCTCGTGCGGGGCGCCGGGGATCTCCCGGTCGATCACCCGCCGGATCTTTTTCATCTCCTCCATCAGGTTAACCTTGGTGTGCAACCGCCCGGCGGTATCCACGATCAGCAGCTCAGCACCCCGCGCCACGGCGGCCTTGCAGGCGTCAAAGGTGACCGCCGAGGGGTCGGCCCCTTCCTGATGGCGAATCAGGTCCACTCCGGCCCGCTCGCTCCAGACCGCCAGCTGGTCGGCGGCTGCGGCCCGGAAGGTGTCGGCAGCAGCCAAAAGTACCGTGCGTCCCTCAGCGGCATAACGGGCGGCCAGCTTGCCGATGGTGGTGGTCTTACCGACTCCGTTTACCCCTACCACCAACAACACGAATGGCTGCTGGGTGGTGACATCCAACGGCCGATGATGGGCACGCAGCCTGATCAACAACTCCTCTTTCAGCGCTGCACGCAGCGCGGCACCATCCTTGAGTTCATTTCGTGAAAGCCTCTGTTCAAGACTCCGCGTCAATTCGACCGTCGTCTTGACCCCGATGTCGGAGGTAATCAGAATCTCTTCCAGCTCCTCCAGCGTGTCGGCATCGATCGTCTTCTTACCCAAAACCAGGGCGTCTATCCGCCCCACCAGGCCGTCAGTAGTCCTTTTCAGCCCGACCTTCAGACGTTCAAACAGGCCGGCCATTACATCTCCTCCCGTACCCGCACCAGGGCCTTATTAAAATAATAGCGGGCCACCCCCAGGGGGCAGGGCCGCTCGACCTGAAACACCAGCGAGTAATCCTTGTCTACGGCGCCGATCAGCAAATGCTGTTTTGCCGCACTCACCGCCACCTCCTCGATCGACCCGCCATGGCTCTCACCATTGGTCTCCCGCAAACGGGAGAGGATAATCCCCTTGTGAGCCGCCACAAAACGGATATCGTAGGGATCGCAGTGGCAGTACTCCTGCACCGCCTCCCCCTCCCAGTCCACCAGGATGGCCCCCACGGCATGGGGAACGGTCTCCACCAGTTCCTTTAGAATGGTTTGAAACGGCATAGACGAGGCTCCTTAAGGTTACTGCAGCCGTACCGAAACGATTTTCGAGGCTCCGGGCGTCTCCATGGTCACGCCGTAGAGCGTATCGGCAACGGCCATGGTCGACTTGTTATGGGTGATGATAATGAACTGCGAGACCGCACTCATCTCCCGTACCATCTCATTGAAACGGCCGATGTTGGCATCATCCAGCGGGGCATCCACCTCGTCCAACAGACAGAATGGGGTCGGCTTGATCAGGAAGATGGAAAAGATCAGCGCCACGGCGGTCAGCGCCTTTTCACCCCCCGACAGCAGCATCACATTGGCCAGCTTCTTGCCCGGCGGCTGGACGATGATCTCAATCCCGGTCTCCAGCAGATCCTGTTCGTCGGTGAGGCGCAACTCGGCCCGACCGCCGCAGAACAGACGGGGAAACACCTCACGGAACGTGTCGTTCACCTGGTTAAAGGTCTCCAGAAAACGCTTGCGGGTAGTCCGGTTGATCCGCTGGATGGCCTGCTGCAGGTCGTGCAACGACGACTCCAGATCGGCCTTCTGCGCAGTCAGGAAGGTATGCCGTTCCTCCATATCGGCATATTCCTCGATCGCCATAAGGTTCACCTCGCCCAGTTCTTCCAACTGCCGATCCAGTTCCTGCTGCCGTGCGCGGGCGGCCGTCTCATCCAGTTCACGGCTGGCCATCCGCTGCTGGGCCTCCGCCAACTGACAGCGGTGCCGATCCTGCAACGATTGCTCCAGATGTTCCAGCTGCAGCGTCAGGGAGGAGAACCGCAGCGTCAGGTCGGCCTGCTGCTGCCGGATGGCCTCGCTCTCTTCGCGGCGGCTGCGGGCCGCTGTTTCGGCCTCGGCCAGATGGCCACCGGCCTGTTCACAGGCCTCACGAACCCCCTGCAACTGCCGGTCGAGCTCAATCTGGCCCGTCAGCAGCGTCTGCAACTGCTGCTCGGTGCCGCCTATCTGGCTGGTCACCTGCTCCCGTTGTGCCGCGTACTCCTGCTGTTCGGCCTCCCCCTGGCGCAGCCGGACCTCCAGCTCGGCCAGCTGGGTCACCGCCATGGTGGCGTTGCGCTGCTGCGATGCACTCTGCTCCTTCAGGGTGGCGGCGGTCACCCGCAGTGTCGTCAGGCGTTCGCGGGCAAGCGCCAGGGCATTACGACGTGTTTCAAGCTCGGCGGCAAGCCCCACACCGGCCTGCTGCAATTCGCCGGCCGTGGCCTCGGCCAGCTCAAGGCCGCTGACCGCCTCCCGATGTTCCGCCGCAAGGGCGGTACGCTCGTCATCAAGGGTTACCTGCTCCAGCGTCTGCTGCTTGATCCGCTCCTGGACCCGCCCAGTGTCCAGATCCACCTGTTGCAGATCCTTCTGCAGGCCTGCCTGCTCCAGTTCGAGCCGATGCAGTCCGCTGCGGGCGGTAAGCAGATTACGGGCCAGGTCCTGTTGGACCTGCCGCAGCCGGTCCCGCTCTGTCTGCAGTTCACCGACCTGGCGTTCAAGCGTTGCCACCTGGGCCTCAAGGGTCTTGATCTCCCGCTTCTTATGGATAATCCCGGCAGTCACCGGCTCACTGGAGCCGCCCGCCACCAGGCCCCCCAGAGAAACCAGCTCGCCATTCCGCGTGACGAACTGGGCCGCAGGGTGCCGGCGTGCAAGCGGCAAGGCCTCGGCCAGCGTTGCGCAGACCTGCACATCGGCGAGCAGGTGTGAGACCAGCCCCTGTACCGCTGCGTCGGCCGTCACGAAGCCGAGCAGCGGCTCCACCCCTGCGATGGCCGCCGGCTGGACAGCCGGGGGCATCGGCAGCGCGAGCTGTGCGCGCCCGCCTCCCTGCTGACGCAGATACTCGAGACTTGCCAGCAGATCCTGCTCCTGTTCGCAGAGGATGATCTGCAGCCGATCACCTAATACCGTCTCCAATGCCGCTTCATACGCTTCGGGCACCTCCAGCCGGTCAGCCAGCAGGCCTTGCAGGCGTGTTCTGCCGGGCGATTGCTTCAGCAATGCCTGCACCCCAGGGCCATAGCCGGCAAACTGCGCCTCCAGTTCCTGCTGCGACTTCAGCCGCGAGGCGACCCGGGCAAGTTCATCACGGGCCGTCTGCCAGGCCTGCTCGGCCTCGGGCAGCTGGCTTGCCAGATGCTGTTCCTCCCCGGCCAGCCTAGACAGCTCCTGCTCGGCCTGTTCTCGTTCGGCGGCCTTCTGCCGGGCCGCAGTCTCAAGGGCCGCACGACGGTCGGCGGCCTCCGTCAGTCGCGCCGTCAACTGCTGCTGCTCCCGCGCCTGGCGCTCCGCCCGTTCGGCCACTGCGGCCAGCCCCTTGCTGGCCTGATCGATCCTGCTGCGGCACTGGCTCACCGCGCCCTGCGCACTGAACAACTCGCGACGCTGGGCTTCCAGTGCACGGTTGGTGGTTTCAAAGGCCTGCTCCAACTCGGCCTGCTGATCCTGTGCGCTCTGCACCTGGGCGTCGGCGTCGGCCAGCTCCGTTGCCAGGCTCTGACGCTGCTCCTGCAGACGTTCCTGCTGAGTCTGCAACTCCTCGCGGCGCTGCCGCATCGCTGCCAGTTCCCCCTCCAACCGCCCCAACCGCTCGCCCAGCCGCTCAAACTCCTTGCGCTGGAACCCAAGGCCGCTCTCGGCAGCGGCGGCCTCGCTGCGCACCCGGTAGCTCTGCTCCTGCACCGTGGCCAGCTGCTGTTCGGCCTCGGTCAGTCGCAGGCGGCACTGCTCGACCTGGGCATCGGCGCTGCTGGTTACCCCGGACCGCTCCCGCATACGCTCGTTCAAGGTGGTCAGCTCGGCTTCCACCTGGCTGCACCCCTGCTGCAGTGCAGCGGCGGCATGCACACTGAACAGCAGATCGATCTCCCGCTGTTCTTCGCGCAACTCCTTAAATTTTTCGGCCTTTTTCGCCTGGCGCTGCAATGCATGCAATTGGCGCCGGATCTCGCCCATCACATCATGCAGACGGGTCAGGTTCTGGCGGGTGCCCTCAATCTTTTTGAGGGCCAGCTGCTTGCGGGCCTTGTATTTCGTGACCCCGGCCGCCTCCTCGATCAGCAGCCGCCGTTCCTCGGGCCGCGCATGCAGCAGTTGACCGATCTTGCCCTGCTCGATGATCGAATAGGCCTTGGTGCCGACCCCGGTATCCATGAACAGCTCGGTGATGTCAAGCAGGCGGCAGGGGGTCTTGTTGATCAGGTAGTCGCTCTCGCCATCCCGGTACAGCCGTCGCGTCAGTTGCACTTCGTTGAATTCGAGATATTTTGCCGGAGCGCGGCCATCCTCGGTGGAAAAGACCAGCGAGACCTCGGCCATCCCCAGCGACTTACGACTATCGCTGCCGGCAAAGATCACGTCCTCCATCGCCTTGCCACGCAGGTTCTTGGCGGACTGTTCCCCCATGCACCAGCGGATGGCATCCACGACATTGGACTTGCCGCAGCCGTTGGGGCCCACCACGCCGGTCACCCCCTGCTGAAAATCCAGCACCACCCGGTCGGCAAAGGATTTAAACCCGCTTATCTCGATCCGTTTTATCTTCATCGCGCGTTACGGAAGCACTCCTGAACTGCGGTTAACGGCTGAGTTTGGGACATCAGAAGAGTTTGAACAACTTTGCCGACATCAGCAGCACGGCGAGTATGAGCACGCCTTTTATCCACTTTTCACCGGCCCGGACCGCGTACCTTGCCGCCCCGTAGGCGCCAAGGGAGTTGCCCGCGGCGAGGGTCAGGCCGTAGGACCAGTTTACGTCACCTTTGACGATAAAAACAAGCAGGGCAGGAATCGTGTAGAGCGCCACGATACAGACCTTGTGCACATTGACGTAGACGAGATTGAACTTCATCACGTAATGCAGCACGGCCATCAACAGAAAACCGACACCAACCTGTATGAAGCCGCCATAAAAACCGATGCCCAGCATGGCCGCAACGACTTTCGGGGTAATTTTTTTATCAGGTACGCCGGGATCAACGCGCTTTGCCCGTGGCAGCAGCAGGGAGATGATGATGCCGATCATAACGACACCGAGAATTTTGTGAAACATCTCGTTGCTGATCCGTACTGACAGCAGCGCACCGGCTATGGCCCCGGGCAACGTCAACAAGGCGAGCTTGAAACTCATGTCAAACTGGTGATGATCGCTTCTGGCAAATGCATAGCTCCCGGTCAGTGACTGGATAACGATGCCTATCCGGTTCGTCCCGTTGGCCACAGGCGCATCAAGCCCGAGGAAGATCAAGGCGGGCAGCGTGATGGTCGAGCCGCCGCCTGCATTGACATTGACAAACCCGGCAATCAGTCCTACGCCGAACAGTATGCACGCTGCATGCAAGGTCATCGATGCCGTTGTCCTCGAGGTGGTGCCGCATCTCACCGACCAGACCCACCCGAGAGTCGGAGAGCCTGATCGGTGAGATTCTCGCGGAACCGGTTAATCAGGCAATGCGTTCCCTTTCGTCTCCGGCGCAAAGAGAAGGGTAATCAACCCGATCAGGTAGACCGACATGATGGTGGCGGCCGCATAGGCAAAATTGCCGTGGTATAGGCCGATCAACACCCCGGTAAAGAAGGGGCTGAGGATGGTGACCAGTCGTGCACCGTTGTAGCAGGTGGTCTGAGCGGTTGCCCTGATCTTTGTTGGAAATAGCTCCGGCAGATAGACGGGGAATCCCGAAAATACACCGTTGCCGATAAAACCGATAATCGGCAGCAGCATCAGAAACAGATTGAAATTATTTGCATTAATGTAAATCGGCGGTATGAGGATCAGTCCGGTGAGGAAATAGAACAAAAAGGCGCCCCTTCTCCCAAATTTGGTTGCAATCGGCCAGAAGGAAAGGGCCCCCACGATGGCCCCGATGTTTAAGAGGGTGATGGCGAGGAAAATTCTGCCATGAATCGCCCCCTCTGCCACCCCTGCGGATTTTGCAAGGGTCTCCACAATCGCCGGTATCCAGTAGGTCGCGCCCCAGACGCCAAACAGGGCAACGGCCGAAAGAAGAAAACCGATGGTGGTGAGTTTTATATATTTCCTGCTGAACAGGAGGGAGAAAGTAAAGTGACGGTACTCCTTCTCCTCATCCGTTGCATAGCTATTGCTGCGTTTCAGCTCTGCCCTTCTGGCATGGTCCTTCACCCATTTATCCGGTTCGCGCAGCTTCAGCCTGAACAGCACCGTAATCAAGGCAGGGAAGGCCCCCACGAAGAATACGCTGCGCCACCCGTGGGTGCCAACCAGGAAGTTAATGGCTGCTGCGAGGAAGAAACCGACAGGCCACCCCATCTGCATGAAACTGCCCGCAAAGGTCCGTTTGATGTCAGGCCAGGTCTCGGCAAGCAGGACTGAACCAACTGCCCATTCACCGCCAATGCCGAAGCCGGTCAACCCCCGGTACAGGGCCAGTTCCTGCCAGCTGTGGGCAAGCCCCGAAAGGCCTGTCATCAGGGAATAGGTTAAGATGGTAATGAGCAGCACCTTCACCCTTCCGATATAATCCGCGAGGATGCCGAACAGTATCCCGCCAAAGGCCGCGCCAAGCAGCGTACTGGACATCACCAGACCGCCGTAATACCCAACTTGCGCCTTTGTCGCGCTCGCCCCCAACAGGTCGTGGAGCGCTGGGATCATGACAATATTGTACAGCATGGCGTCCATACCATCGAAAACCCAACCGAGCCATGCGGCAAAAAGAACCAGATACAAATAGCTACTCTTGTGTTCCAAGGCGCTGTCCATAATGCTCTCTCCTCGCTTTCAGTCTCCCATGAGTCACTGGTATCCGAGATGTCAGGAGCATATCCTGACGTCAATGTTGACATCCCATCCGATCGTTATGACGCGGGTCCTGCCGAATGGCACCATCCCCTTTCCGGCGTCAGATTGTCACCGTAATCGGCTGGAGTTTAGCAGAGCGGAGAATGAAACACAACGCCCCGCCGTCGTAACGACAGCGGGGCGTTGTTCACACAATGGACATACCGGTGCCTAACGGACCTGTTGCACCTCGGCGATCTCCGGGATCTGTTCCTTAAGCGCCTTTTCAATCCCCATCTTGAGGGTCATGGTGGACATCGGGCAGGAGCCGCAGGCCCCCTGCAGTTTTACCTTGACGATATTATCCTCAGTGACCTCAACCAGTTGCACATCGCCCCCGTCACGCTGCAGCATCGGACGGACCTGATCCAGTACCGCCTGTACCTTTTCTTGCATTGCAGATCTCCTTTGTGATGATGAACAAAAGCATTTCGCCGGATAATTTTGGACCTCTTTAGTCTTATATAGCGGTTTTCACCTAAAATTGCACGAAAATTTACGCAGATACCTGTTCCCACTCACCGTACAGCGCCTCCAACCGTTCGTTAAGCGCCGTATGCTGTTCTCCTGCCGCCACCCCCCGTTCGGGGTCATCAAAAAATCCGGGCGCGGTCATCTCGGCCTCCAGGGCCGCTATCTGCCGTTCGACCGCTGCGATCTCCTGCTCGACAGCCTGCTGCTGCTTGCCGCGCGCCTGCTCCTCCTTCTTGCGCCGTTTCTGCTCCTCACGGTCTTTAAGCCGCTCTTCCTTGTTCTGGGGTGGCAGGCACGCTACCGCAGCAGCGACACCGTTTGACGATGCAGGTTTTGCAGGATTGTCCCTCGACGTGGTGACAGAGGCGGCAGGAACCCCTGCGGGTTCGGCCGCCTTCTTTTCCAGGTAATACTCGTAATCGCCGTAATAGTTGGTCAGCCCGCCATCGCCGACCTCAACAATGCGGGTGGCCAGACCGTTGACAAAGTGGCGGTCGTGGGAAACAAAGACCACGGTGCCCTCGAACCGTTTCAGCGCCTCCAGCAACACCTCTTTGCTGAACAGGTCCAGGTGGTTGGTCGGCTCATCCAAGAGCAGCAGGTTGGAGGGACGCAGCAGCATCTTGGCCAGGGCCAGCCGATTGCGCTCACCGCCGGAGAGCACCCCCACCTTCTTATGGATATCGTCACCGGAGAACAGGAAGGCGCCGAGGATATCCCGCAGCTTGGGCACCATCTCATAGGGGCAGTCGCTGTAGAGCTCATCATAGGCGCTTCTATCGCCATCCAACACCGCGGCCTGGTCCTGGGCAAAGTAGTCGGCAACCACGTTATGGCCGACGGTCAGACCGCCCCCCTGGTACCCACTGCCGGCCAGCACCGCCATAAGCGTCGATTTGCCCGCGCCGTTGTGCCCCACCAGCGCCACGCGCTCGCCCTTCTCCACGGTCAGATCAACCTTATCCAGCACAACCTTGCTGCCGTAGCTTCGGGTCAGTTTTTCTAACGCAAGCACAACCCGGCCACTCTTGGGGGCCGTGGGAAACTGGAAGTGGATCTTTTTCCGTTCCGGCGGCAGCTCTATCCGTTCTATCTTTTCCAGCTGCTTGATGCGGGACTGGACCAACGATGCCTTATTGGCCTGATAACGGAAGCGTTTGATAAAGTCCTCTGTCTTCTGGACCTCGTCGTCCTGCAGCCGTTTGGCCTCCCGCAGGGCCGCCACCCGCTCTTCGCGCTGCACCAGATAGCTGGAGTAGGAGCAGTGGTAATCGGTGATGGCGTGGTTCCAGACCTCGGCGATGCGGGAGCAGACCTGATCCATGAAGAACCGGTCGTGGGAGACCAGGATCACCGAGCCGGGATAGGAGCAGAGATACCCCTCCAGCCAGTTACGGGCCTCGATGTCCAGATGGTTGGTCGGTTCGTCCAACAGCAGTACGTCCGGCTTCTGCAGCAGCAGCCGTGCCAGGGCGATCCGCATCTGCCAGCCGCCCGAGAATGCCCCGCAGTCACGGTGCCAGTCCTGGTGGGAAAACCCCAGTCCCGTCAGCACGGTGCCGATCTCGGCCTCCATGGTATAGCCACCCCGGTGGCGGAACTGCTCCTGCAGTTCACCATAGCGTGTCAGCAGACCGTCATGACCGGCCGCCCCTTGGGGCAAAAGCTCCAGCTCGTGTCCCAGCCGATGCAGTTCCGCTTCAAGGTCAAGCAGTTCGGCCAGGGCTGAGCGGACTTCATGGAACAGCGCCCGCCCGCTGGTGACCAGCCCATCCTGGGGCAGATAGGCGGCCTTGGCCCCCTTGGCCAGTTGGATCTCGCCACTAGTGGGCTCCTCCAGTCCGGCGATGATCTTCATCAGGGTCGATTTGCCGGCGCCGTTCTCGCCGATCAGCGCGACCCGTTCGCCCTTGCGTAGATGCCAGGAGATGTTCGCAAACAACACGCGACCGGCAAAGTCTTTTGAAAGATTAACAAGTTGTAGCATACAGTCAGTGGTTGTGTGCGCTATCTGCGATAATGGCACCGTCACGGAAGGTGATCCGCCGTGAGGCGTACTCTGCCACCTCGGGTTCGTGGGTAATCATGACGATGGTGATCCCCTGACGGTTCAGGTCGGTAAACAGCTGCATGATCTCGTGGGTGGTCACCGTGTCCAGGTTGCCGGTCGGTTCATCGGCAAGTATCACCGCCGGCTGGTTGACCAGGGCCCGGGCGATGGCCACCCGCTGCTGCTGCCCGCCGGAGAGTTGGGCACTGGTATGATTGACCCGCTCCGCCAGCCCCACCCGCTCCAGGGCGGCCAGGGAACGCTGGTGCCTCTCGCTGGTCGGCACCCCGGCATAGACCAGTGGCAGTTCCACGTTTTCACGCGCGGTGGTGCGCGGCAGCAGATTAAAACCCTGGAAGACAAAACCGAGCTTTTTGTTGCGCACTTCGGCCAGTTGATCAGGCGCCATGCCGGCGGTATCGATGCCATCCAGCAGGTAGGTGCCGCTGGTGGGCCGATCCAGACACCCCAACAGGTTCATGCAGGTGGACTTGCCGCTGCCGGAGGCCCCCATGATGGCCACGAACTCGCCGTCAGCAATGACAAACGATACCCCCCGCAACGCTTCCACCTGGTGGTCGCCCTCGCCGAACACCCGGCGGATGTTATCCAATTTAATGACGTCAGGCATACGTTAGTGGTGATACGGCTCGTTGTTCAGGATGGTGCAGGCCCGATAGATCTGCTCCAGCAGAAACGGCCGCACCATCTGATGCGTGAAGGTCATGGCCGACAGCGCCAGCACTGTGGCGGCCCGCTTGCGTACCTCCTCGCTGAAACCGTAGGCGCCACCGATGGCAAAGGTCAGCTCAGCCGTTCCACCATCGCGGTGGCCGCCGATAAATGCGGCAAACTGTGTCGACGTCATCTGCTGTCCCCGCTCATCAAGCACCACCAGCACCGCATTGGTCGGCACCTGTTTTAAGAGCCGCTCGCCTTCACGACGGCGTCCCTCCTCAGCCGCAGCCTCCCTCTCATCTTTCAACTCATCGATGGCCAACGGGAAATAGCGGCTGATACGGTCGCGGTATTCAGCCACGCCCTCTTTTACCCAAGGGTCGCGGGTCTTACCAAGCCATATGACACGGCACTTCACGGCGCTATCCGATCATATTCTGAACGATTCGGCATTGGCTGCAATAGTGGCCTGCAGCGCGGCCGGCAGCTCCACCACCTCGGCCTTTTCCCACAGTCCGTCCAGATCGTAGTGGCGGCGCTGTTCCTCGTGGAAGATGTGCACCAACACATCGCTGTAGTCCATCACGATCCATTTGCCGTCGCTCTCACCTTCGATCTCCTGGACCTTACCGTACTTCTTGAGTTCCTTGCGGATATGGTCGCAGATCGCCTGATTCTGTTTTTCAGACTGTCCGGAGATGATCACCAGCAGATCGGCAATGGTGCTGATACGGCCGATATCCAGCACCCGGATGTTGTAGCCCTTCTTGTCGGCGGCCAGTTCGGCACAACGCAGGGCCCGCTCGTGGGCGGTCAGGGTCGGCTTTTCGTTTGTTCTCTCGGTCATGGTCGATACAATCCCTTCTGGACGATATAGGTTTCCACAGCAGGCGGCACCAGGTAGCGCAGCGACCGCCCGGCGGCCACCAGCTCACGCAGACCGCTGGAGGATATTTCGAGCCGGCAGTCCTCCACAAAACGGATGGTCTGGCCACTGACATGCACCAAATCGCCCGCTTTGCCTCGCGTAAACTGGCTGCGCACCTCCGTCGGCAACTGCTGGATCGGCTCCGTTACCACGCTCCCGGGCCTCGTCATCACCACCAGGGAGGCCAGCGTAAAGATCTCGGCAAAACGATGCCAGAGCCCAATCTCCAGAAACGAATCGCTGCCGACGATAAAATGGAGCTCATCCGCTGGCCGCTCTGTTCGCAGGGCGGCCAGGGTCTCAACCGTATACGACTTACCACGGCGCTTGGCCTCTATGTTGCTGATCGCAAACGAGGGGTGCCCAGAGATCGCTCGACGCACCATCTCATAGCGCTGCTCGAAGGACACCCCGCCAGCCAGCGGCTTGTGGGGTGGGTCGGCCGCCGGGATAAACAGCACCTGTTCAAGGCCTACGGCCTCCCTGGCTGCCTCGGCAATCCGCAGGTGGGCCAAATGGATCGGGTTAAAGGTGCCACCCAGCAACCCAAGCTTCATGGTGCATCCCCTCTGTTCTGCCGGCATGCGCGCCAATCCGGCGCAACGCGTTGTGCGGTCAGGCGCTTCACGCCGTTTCAGCCTGCATACGCACCAGTTCATCCCCCCACAGCCCGAGCTGCCAGCGGCGTATCCCTGGCACCAGCGCCAACTGTTCGATCGTTACCGGACGCTGTTCAGCGATCCGCTCAAGCAGCCAGTTGGGGGCAACCAGGCCGGTTGCCAATTCCAGCCGCGCGCACACCCCCTCACGCCACTGCTTGAGATGGGTGATACGGGCCTTGATGCCGGGATTCGGCTCACCCTTGCCACGTGGAAAATGCGGCAGGTGATTGTCAGGTACCGCCAGTCCGCGCCGGACAGCGGCAACGAGTTGCACGCCGTGGCGATCGAGCAGCCGTGGGGTGAGGCCAGGCAGACCGATCATTTCGTGAACAGATTGCGGCTGCCGTTCAGCCAACGCCAGCAACGATTCGGCCGGAATGACCTTGAACGGCGGCCGGTCACGGTCTCGGGCCTGCGTATCTCGGAACTGCAGCAGCTCTTCCAGCACGGCCAGGTTACGCCGCTGCAGCTTGCCCGCCCCTTTGCAGTGCAGAAAAAGCGGCCCGTTTCCCTTGTCGGCCATCCGGTTGCCCGCCACCAGGGCGCACTCCTCCGCCACCCACTCACTGCGTTCCCGTTGTTGCACCTTCTCCTGCAGCAAATCGGCCAGATGCAGCAGATGAGCGGTATCATGGGCGGCATAATCGGCCATCTCTGCCGTTAAGGGGCGTTTACTCCAATCCGCCTTCTGAAACCGTTTGTCCAGCTCGATGCCGAAATGGCTCAGCAGCAGAGCGGCCAGACCGAATTCACCAATACCTACAAACTGGGCAGCGATCATGGTGTCATACATCTGGGCAACAGTGATCCCAAAATCGCGATGCAGCGAGCGGATGTCGTAATCTCCGCCGTGAAACACCGTCAGCAGCCGGGGATTCGCCAGTAACGCCCCCAACGGTGCCAAATCGCCGACCTGCAACGGGTCAATCAGCCAGGTGGCCGAGCGGTTCGACAGCTGCACCAGGCAGACCTTGTCGCGGTAGTGATGCAGCGAATCGGCCTCCAAGTCGAGGGCCAATGCATGTTCATGCTGCAACGCCTGGCACACCTGGGCCAGTTGGTGATAGTCTGTTATCAGCTGATAGTCGGGCATACAGCTCAGAACTCCCGTAAAATCTGGTAGCTGGTGCTGCGCTGTGCCGCGCGGAAGCCGGCTCCCTGAATTATCTCGATCATCTCTTCCTGCGACATGCGGAAGCAGCAACCGGCTGCCGCCACCACATTCTCCTCAAGCATGGTGCCCCCCAGGTCATTGGCCCCGAAGAACAGCGCCACCTGGGCCAGTTTGGCCCCTTGGGTAACCCAACTGGCCTGGATATTGGGGATATTGTCCAGTACGATCCGCGATAGTGCCAGTACTTTGAGGTATTCGACACCGGTGGCGGTATCTCCCCCCAGTTCGGTGTTGCCCGGCTGATATGTCCACGGAATGAACGCAGTGAATGAACCGCCTTGCTCCTGGAGTGCTCGCACTCTGAACAGGTGTTCAATGATCTGTTCGGGTGTCTCCCGGCTGCCAAACATCATGGTTGCAGTGGTAGACATCCCTAAGGCTGCGGCTGCCAGCATAACCTCGCCCCAGCGGCGCCAGCCGATCTTCTTGGGCGAGATCGCCTGGCGCACCTCGTCAACCAGGATCTCTGCCCCCCCACCGGGTACGGAATCAAGGCCGGCCTGCTGTAATCGCACCAGCACCTCCTCGATCTGCAGGCCGTGGCGATCAGCGAGATGACAGATCTCGGCCGGTGACAGCGAGTGGTTCTGCACCTGCGGGAAACGTAGCTTGATCTCGCGGAACAGCTCCTCAAAGTACTCCAGCCGCACTTCGGGGTGCAAGCCGCCCTGCATTAACAGCTGCGTTCCGCCCCGTGCAACCAGCTCATTGATCTTGGCGAAGATGGTTTGATGATCAAGAAGATAGGCGTCGGGCGCACCCTGTTCGCGGTAGAAGGCGCAAAATGAACAGCGCGACTCGCAGATGTTGGTATAGTTGACGTTACGATCAACCACAAAGGTGACCAGATTCCCTGGGTGCATCTCGGTACGGATGGCATCAGCCCGTTTCCCCAACGCAAGCAGTTCACCGTGTAACAACAGATCCAGGGCCTGACGGCGATCGATCGACGCTCTGTTTTCGTTCATTACTCGGACACCTCGGCCAGCAGCGCCTCTTTGACGCACGCCGGTATCCGCCGTGCCTTCAGTAGCGGCGACACGCAGGCCAACGTGACCAACGCCTCGACCAGGAGTTGCCCGTCAGCATCCCGCAGCACCTGCTGACGCAGTACGAACGACGCCCCCCCCACCTCCACCGGCAGTGTGGTAACCCGCAGCAGGTCATCGTGGCGGGCCGGCGCCTTGAAATCGATCTCCATCCGTACGACCGGAAATACGGCGCCATCGGCGGCAAGCGCGGCAACCGAGCAGCCTCGTTCACGCAGGTACTCGGTACGGGCCCGCTCAAGGTAGTTCAGGTAATTGGAGTGGTAGACCACGCCGGCCGCATCGGTATCTTCGTAGTAGACTCGTAACAACATCTGAATTCCTCTTTGGTGTTTCGATGGCACACTGTACTGCAGAGAGGTGCGGCATGGCAACCGCTTCTCTGTAATCGAGGGCGTCCGAGCTGCTCGAGCTCCGTTGCCATGCAATAGACGCAATAAAACGCCACAGAAACGATTTTTCTGTAAAAGCCTATGAACCACCTGCGCACTACAACAAAAGGGGCTTCTAGCCCCTTGTGCAAGCCCTGCTAGATACCGCTGTGTCTACAGCTGGTTACGCATGAATACCACCAGATTCCGCTCACCAGCCCCGTGCGGGAGCCGGTAGTGTATCGTCTCCAGATGGTGCAGGTCGCACTGCCCGCATACCACGCCGGCCTCATGGGTGGCATCATCGGCATCACCAGCCACCATAGCCACCAGACGCCCGCCGCACCGCACAAAGGGATAGGCTAGTTGCACAAACCGGCTGACGTTCCGAAAGGCCCGGGAGATGACCAGGTCGTACTGCCCCCCCCGCTGCGCGGCAAGCTGTTCAACGCGCCCATGCAGCACCTCAACCTGCTGGAGTCCCAGCAGGCGACAGATATGGCGTTGAAAACGCACCTTCTTCTCGACGGCATCAACCGATGTAAGCGCCAGATCGTGCCGCACCATCGCGACCGCCAACCCCGGCAACCCGGCACCGGAACCGATATCCAGCAGGCGTTCTCCGTCCTTTAGCAACGACACCAGACTGAGCGAATCGACAAAATGTTTACAGACAATCTCAGCCGGTTGTGTGATGGCGGTCAGGTTGATCGAACGGTTCCAGCGACGCAACTCAGCCATAAACTGTTCAAACTGTGCAACGGTAGCTGCATCCAACTCAAGCCCGAAACCACGGGCCCCCTCCTGCAGCAAAGCGACATTCATTGGCGTCCGTCGCCAGCTTTCAGCACTACCGACAGGATCGCCACGGCCGCCGGAGTCACCCCCTGGATGCGCGATGCCTGCCCGAGTGTTCCGGGCCGGAAACGCTCCAGTTTTTCCCGCACCTCGGGTGTCAGCCCCTGAATATCCTTGTAGGAAAGATCAGCCGGGATCATCGCCATCTCCATCTTGCGCAGCCGTTCAACCAGCTCTTCCTGGCGCTCGATATAGCCACGGTACTTGACCTGGATCTCAACCTGCTCCCGCACTGCCGGCTCAAGCCCAGGGGCAACCAGGCCTATCTCGGCCAGCTCCCCGTAGCCGATCTCGGGGCGCCGCAGCAGATGTTCAAGCGTGGTGCCCTTTTGCACCTCTGCACAGCCATACTGCAACAGCCACCGCTGTTCGTCATCCGTCATACTGATACGGGTCGTCGCGACCCGCTCCAGCTCCGCCGCAATACGCTCTCGCTTTCGGCAAAACCCGGCGTAGAGCCCCTCCGGCACCAGCCCGATGGCATGCCCAAGCTCGCGCAGCCGCAGATCGGCATTATCTTCTCGCAAGAGCAGTCGATACTCCGCCCGGGAGGTAAACATCCGATAGGGCTCCCGGGTACCCAAGGTAATCAGGTCGTCGATCATCACCCCGATATACGCCTCGTGCCGCCCCAACACTACCGGATCACGCCCTTGCGTCCTGCGTGCGGCATTGATGCCAGCCACAAGTCCTTGCCCAGCGGCCTCCTCATAGCCCGAGGTGCCGTTGATCTGGCCGGCATGATACAGATTTCGAATCAGTTTGGTTTCCAGCGAGGCGTGCAGCTGGACCGGATTGACATAGTCGTACTCAATGGCGTAGGCCGGCCGCATGATCTCCACCTGTTCGAGGCCGACCATCGAGCGATAAAAGGCGATCTGGACGTCGATCGGCAGCGAGGTCGACATGCCGCTGGGGTAGACCTCTACCGTCTCCAGCCCTTCTGGCTCAATAAAGGTCTGGTGGCGCTCCTTGTCCGGGAAACGCACCACCTTATCCTCAATCGAGGGACAGTAGCGCGGCCCCACCCCCTCGATCACCCCGGCGTAGAGCGGTGAGCGATCCAGGCCGCCCCGGATGATCTCATGTGTCCGCGCATTCGTGTAGGCGATATGGCACGGCACCTGCGGCATGACGATCCGCTCCGTTGCAAATGAAAACGGTTGCGGCGGATCATCGCCCGGTTGTGCCTCAAGCCTGCTGAAGTCGATTGTGCGCCTATCAAGTCTTGCCGGAGTGCCGGTCTTGAGACGCCCCACCTCAAACCCAAGCTCGACCAGTTGATCCGACAACCCCACCGACGGCAGATCACCGGCCCGTCCACCCGGGAAGTTGGTCAGCCCGATATGGATCAGCCCCCGCATGAAGGTGCCGGTGGTCAACACCACCGTCTTTCCCAAAAAACGCAGACCACTTCGGGTATCCACCCCGCGCAGCTCGCCCTGCTCCAGATAGAGCCCCGTCACCTCACCCTGCTTGCAGTCGAGATGTTCCTGCCCTTCCAAGACCCGTTTCATCCGCAGACGATAGAGCTGCTTGTCGGCCTGTGCCCTCGATGCCCTGACCGCCGGCCCCTTGCGGGTGTTCAGAATTCGGAACTGAATACCGGTGGCGTCGATGTTTTTGGCCATCTCGCCACCCAGCGCATCGATCTCCCGCACCAGATGCCCCTTGGCTAACCCGCCGATAGCCGGATTGCAGGACATGACCGCCATACCATCCAGGCTCATGTTCAACAGCAAGGTACTGCACCCCAGGCGTGCGGCCGCCAAGGCAGCCTCGCACCCTGCATGGCCGGCACCAACCACGATCACATCGTATTGCTTATCGTAACTGTACATACCGCCACCCATGTTTCACGTGAAACATCGGCCTATTTGCCGATGCAAAAGGTTGAAAATATTAAATCTAGTACGGCATCCGGTGTGGTGGCGCCGGTAATCTCACCTACCGCCGACAGCGCCTCGCGCAGGTCGATTGACAGCAGGTCGGGGTTGACGGCCAGCGCACAGTGTTCGGCAAACAGATCGAGCGACACTGCTGCACGTTCGAGTATGTCGCGATGGCGAGCACTGGAAATCGCAACCAGATCGTCAGTCAGATGAGGGGCATCCTGCGTAAAGAAGGAAAACAGGCGGGCACGCAGCAGGTCAAGGCCGACTCCAGTTTTGCATGATATAGTAACAACGGCATAGCAGGGGGGCAGTTGGCTTTTGTCCAACCGCTGCGGCAGGTCAGCCTTGGTAATCACCGTCAGGTATGAACGGCCGGACAGCGCCGCCAGTATCTCCTTATCGTCGTCGTCCAGCGGCTGAGTGCCGTCCGCCAAAAACAGCACCAGGTCGGCCTCGGCAATCTTGCCGAGCGTGCGCCGGATCCCCTCCCGTTCTATCTCGTCGCCATGGTGACGCCTGATGCCTGCTGCATCAATAATCCGCACCGGCACCCCCCCCACCGTGACGATCTCCTCAATCATGTCACGGGTAGTCCCCGGTATGGCCGAAACAATGGCGCGTTCTTCGCAAGCCAGCGCGTTCAGCAGGCTGGATTTGCCGGCGTTTGGCTTGCCGGCCAGCACCACCGACACCCCCTCACGCAAGATCTTACCATAACGATACGTTTCGATCAGCCTGGCAACCTGCTGACGGGCCTCCGCGACACGTTGACGCACCTGGGCCAGGGATGCCGGATCGATATCCTCCTCCGGGAAGTCGATATGTGCCTCGATGATCGCCAGGGCCTCGGCAGTCAGACCGCGGATCGTTTCGAGTTCATGGCCCAGCAGTCCTTCACGCTGGCGCTGGGCCAGTGTCAGCGAGGCCTCGGTCCTGCTGTTGATCACGTCGATCACCGACTCGGCCTGGCAGAGGTCAATCCTGCCGTTTAAAAAGGCGCGCCGGGTAAACTCACCTGGCTCCGCCAGGCGTGCGCCAGCGCTGACGCACGCCTGCAGAACCGAGCGCACCACCAGATAGCCGCCATGACTATGCAGCTCAAGCACATCCTCACGGGTATAGGAGCGGGGGGCGCGCATCAGAACCGCCATCCCCTCATCAATCAACACCGCATCAGCTGGATGTACCAGACGGCCATAATAAAGGCGGTGACTGTCGAAGTCACCGCCGGGCTTACCACGAAAGACACGCCGAGCAATCTGTTCCGCATCGGGACCGCTCACCCGCACGATGCCGATACCGCCACAACCGGGCGGCGTAGCAATGGCTACGATAGTATCAGCACAATACATCGGACGACCTGTTAATCCTTGACCAGCTTGTTGATGTACATCTGTTGCCCAATGGTCAGCATATTATTGACCAACCAATACAGTACTAGGCCGGACGGGAAATTGAGGAACATGAAGGTGAACACCACCGGCAAGGCCATCATGATTTTTTGCTGCATTTCGTCCATATTGGAAGGCGTCATCCGCTGCTGCAGAAACATCGTGATCCCCATAATGACCGGAGTGACATAGTAGGGGTCCTTGTCAGAGAGGTCCGTAATCCAGAAAATGAACGGCGCATGGCGTAGCTCAATCGAGAACATCAACGCCTTGTAGAGGGAGAAAAAAACCGGGATCTGCACTAACATCGGCAGACAGCCCCCCAAGGGATTGACCTTATGCTCGCGATACAGCTCCATCACGGCACGATTCATGGCATCGCGGTCATCCTTGTACTTTTCCTTAAGCTCGGCCATCTTGGGCTGCAACTTACCCATTTTTTTCATCGAGGCGTAGCTTTTGTGGGTCAGCGGGAAGAAAAGGATTTTCAGAATGACGGTGATGATGATGATAGCCAGGCCATAGTTGTGCACGTAGCCATAAAAAAACTTAAGGGTGTGCAGCATCGGCTTGGCGAGGATCGTGAACCAGCCGAGGTTTAGGGATTGCTCCAGCGAAGATCCCTGGGCCTTGAGGACATCGATATCCTTGGGGCCAACAAACAACTTGTGGGTAAAGGTGACCTCCTGGCCGGGCGAAACACTGAAATTAGGCGTCGAGATGACCGACTCGAGGAAACCAGCCTGATTCTTCTTGATCTCCACACTGGCGATACTGCCCTTGTCAGCTAACAAGGCAGTCAAAAAGTATTTGTCGGTAATGCCAGCCCACTGCACCGCCTTGTCGTAACGCTTTGAGGCGGTTGCGAACACCTTGGGGGCATCCGTCTGAAGGGAGTTATCGGCAAAAACCGTCGAACCGTGGGTCTCATAGCGGCTGTTCCGCTCTTTGATCTCGGCAGGCGCCGTAATGATCTGCTGAAGCGAACCGACCAAGGGGGCCTGGGAGTTATTGATCAGTTGCGTGTCGAGCTGAATGCCGTACTGTGATCCGGTAAACGTATAGGTCTTGCGAACCACATACCCCTGCGGCGAGAGGTAGGTAAAGATCAATTGCTGCTGTTGCCCGCTGGCAAGTTGCAGATGTTGATTGTTGACAGCATAAACAGACTGCGGCTGGAGTGCAAAACCGGAGCCTCGCGTCGAGGCAACCGGCAGGGCCGGATCAGCAGACTGGGCCAGTACAACCTGTTTTGCATCAGGTGTATTTGTCTCTTTATAGCCTTTCAAGGTAAGGCTTTTGAGGGCAGCCCCCACAGTGGTAAAGGTAGCCGTATAATAAGGGGTATCCACCGTTACTAACTGAGCTGGAGCCGGTGCTGATGGAGAAACCTGCGAAAGGGGAGCAGCCGGCGAGACAACGGCTCGGGACGTGCCACCAGATGCGACCGCAGCTGTTGGTTGTGAAACCGCCTTTGGCGCCTGTTTCTGCTGCCCCGTAAAAAAGGAAAACAGATAGAATACCGCGACAGAGAGAACAACTGCGATAATGGTACGCTTTTCCATACAGACTCCAGATCAGGGTAGATAGTCAGATAACAGGGTCATAGCCACCCGGATGCCAAGGGTGGCACTTAAGCAAACGCCGCAACGACATTAAACCGCCTTTAAAGGCGCCATAACGACGGATTGCCTCGAGCGAATACAGGGAACAGGAGGGGTAAAACCGACAAGCGGGCGGTAGAACCGGGGAAAGCACCGTTCGGTAAACACGAATACCAGCGATAAGAAGCTTTGTCAGCATCGGTGCGAACCAATCTGCTGAAAGGCCTGGTGTAACTCTGCACGTAACCTGGAACCATCCAAGGCGGCTGCGCGGCTGCGTGCAATCACATTCAAGTCAACCGAAGGCAGATACTGGCAATGCAGACGAAAAAACTCACGAACCTGGCGTTTTATCCGGTTGCGCACCACGGCACCTCCGACCTTTCGGCTTACGGTTACGCCAAGTCGAGGAAAACCATATTGATTAACCTGCCAGACAACCAAGAAGGCCGGACCGGTAAAACCGGGCCGGCCAGCCGAGAGTCGTATAAAATCCGACCGCTGCAAGAGACGAGCAGCTTTTGTGTAAAGTAGCGCGCACAAGTGGCACGAACGATAATTTATGTACAGACAACTACTTGGTTGCGATCTGTACAGAAAGGCTCTTGCGGCCTTTGGCGCGACGACGTTTAATCACCAGACGACCATTTTTGGTGGACATACGTACCAGGAACCCGTGGGTCCGCTTACGAGAGGTGTTACTGGGCTGAAAGGTTCTTTTCACGGCAAGACTCCATATCTGACTGTAAGATTTAATTACGTAATGACATCAACTAGATGCAGTTCGTTTTAGTGGTTATACTACCTCAATACAAGTGGTATTGGAACGAGCTTAATAATCAGATTGCAGGCGAACTGTCAAGCTTTTTTTGTTGGTACCTGGATGCGTTATTCCGTTGAAAAAAAAAGAGCGGTCTGCTAAGGTGCACTGCCTAATAAAAGGCCTCCCCAACCAGCCACAATACGCTTATATCTATTTAATATAATTAAATAAAATGGGTTATCAACAGCTGTTGATATGCCTGTTGATAAGTATATACGAACCAGCCGGCGTAATACGGTGAACCCTTCAGTCTTACAGATGGAATCGCTCCCTCCACAGACTGTTGATAGCCATTGGTAATCCGACTGCAGACATGTAGGTAACAACTGACTTATGCCTTCCTCCAAGAAAGATCATATGCACACCGTATGGCACCAGACTGCGACCAATCTGGAAAAGGTCATCCCACCGCAGAACTATATCAACTGGATACAGCCGATCAAATACAGCCATACCGACAACAACACCGTCGTGGTCAGTGTACCGAACCAGTTTTTTAAGGAGTGGCTAGAGGATAACTACCTCGACCTGATCAATAGCGCCCTCTCAATAACAGCCGAAAAAAACCTCACCACAAAAGTGATTGTCAAAGAGGACGAGACGGCATTTCAGCAGTTAGAAGCGCCTCCCGGTGCAGCCCATGAGCAAAAAATTATCGTAGAGCCACGACCGGCCTTGCCCGAACAGCAAGGGACACCTCTCAACTCCCGGTATACCTTTGAGCAGTTCGTCAGCGGATCTGGCAACCAATTCGCCCATGCAGCAGCCTTGGCGGTAGCCAACAATCCTGCCATCACGTACAACCCGCTCTTCATTTATGGTGGCGTAGGACTGGGTAAGAGTCACCTGCTGCATGCGGTAGGCCACCATGTCTTGGTCAATACCCCAACGACGCGGATTTGCTATTGCTCTGCAGAAAAATTCACGCACGAGATGGTAAATGCTATTCGCCTCAGCAAGATGGAAGAATTTAGAGAACGCTACCGTTCAATAGATGTACTCCTTATCGACGACATCCAATTTATAGCGGGTAGAGAACGGACCCAGGTTGAATTTTTTCACACCTTCAACTCGCTGTATGAGGCGCACAAACAAATTGTGATCACCTCCGACAAGTTTCCTCGGGAGATGCCCAACCTGGAGGAACGACTGCGTTCACGATTTGAATGGGGGTTGATCGCCGATATACAGCCGCCTGATCAGGAAACAAAGATAGCCATTCTGAAAAAAAAGGCCGAGTTGAACAGGATAAACCTGCCTGACGAGGTGGCCGATTTTCTGGCCTCGAGCAACACTCGTAACGTCCGCGAACTGGAGGGGATGCTGATCAGGCTGGGTGCCTACAGCAGCCTACAGCATATTCAGATAACACTCTCCATGGCCAAGGATAACCTAAAAGACATCCTTGTGGACAAACGCAAAGAAATCACTGTTGAACTTATCCAAAAGAGCGTTGCAGACTATTTCAGTCTCAAGGTGGCGGATCTCAAATCGGATAAGCGTCTGAAAACCTTTGTACAGGCACGCCAAGTGGCTATCTGGCTCTGCCGCGACCTGACCAGCGCCTCCTATCCGGATATTGGCAACAAATTTGGAGGGAAAGACCACTCGACGGTGATTCATGCAACAAAAAAAATTGACCGGCTGCTCGCAGAAGACCAAACACTGGCCACGACCATCGAGAACATCCGCACTGCGATTTTACGCTGATGAAAGGTTTTCCCCACCCGCTGTGGACCAGACTGTGGATAGGTGTGGAAAACGACAGGGCTGTGGAAAAGAAGCCAGTTACCAACACCGGCTTCAACAACCATAGACCGTATAAACATAAACTATATTAGCTTGTTGCGATAAATTAACAGATTCCACAGCACTAATAATAATAATAAAAAGTCTTTACTTAAAAAAATAAAAACTACTGATAGAAACCACCATCACCAAAGCAAGGAGTGCGGAGATGAATTTTAGGATTGACCGGGAAAGCTTCCTCAAGGCTCTGCAGAAGGTTCAGGGGATCGTTGAAAAGCGGACATCCATGCCGATCCTCTCCAATGTGTTGATTGAGGCCTCTGGTGATGGGATTGAGATGACAGCAACCGACCTGGAGGTGGGTTTGAAAGGCAGTTATCCTGCCAAGGTTGAGCAGGATGGCCGGATAACGGTCGGTGCCAAAAAACTCTACGAGATCGTCAAGGAACTGCCCAACCAGGAGATCAGCTTCAGCACCAAAGAAAACGACTGGGTCGAGATCACCTGCGGCAAGGTACGTTTCAACATCGTCGGTCTGTCACCGGATGAATTTCCGAACGTTGCCACGGTGAAGGATGACCAGTTGCTTGAACTGGAGGCCTCGCTGCTGAGGACGATGATTGAAAAGACCTCCTATGCCATTTGCAACGACGAGACCAAATACAACCTAAACGGCATTTTCACGCGTGTCGAGGCCAGCGAAAACGGCCAATTGCTCAAGATGGTGGCAACCGATGGTCACCGGCTTTCCATTGCATCGGGTGTTTTCAGCGGCAAGGCCAATCCAGAATTGTTAAAAGGGGTGATCCTACCCAAAAAAGGGATCTACGAGATCAAGAAGATCACCGACGAGGGGGATGGACTGCTCAAATTCGGCTTTGTCGATAGTAGCGCCGTGCTCAAAAAAGGCGATACCACCCTGGTGATGCGGCTGGTGGATGGCGAGTTTCCCGATTACACCCGCGTGATACCGGCCACCAACGATCAGCATGTCAAGGCCACGCGTGAAGAGTTGATCCACGCCGTGCGCCGGATGGCGATCCTTTCCAGCGAGAAATTCAAGGGGATCATGCTGGAGATCGACGGCAGTCAGGTCAAAATTTCATCAAGCAATCCCGAACTTGGTGATGCCATGGAAGAGCTGGAAGTGACCTACAGTGGCGAGCCGTTCTCGGTCCGCTTCAATGCCCGCTATCTGCTTGACGTGCTGGCGGTCTGCGAAAGCGAACAGGTCCTGATGAAATTCAAAAACGAACTGTCACCGTCGATCATCACGCCGGATGACGGCGACGGCTTCCTGGCGGTGATCATGCCGATGAGACTCTAGTGCTGCTGACCGGCATCAGGCTCGAGAACTATCGCAATATAGCCGTTGCTGAGCTACAGCCGAGCCGACAGCTGACCGTCCTATACGGCAGCAATGGTCAAGGCAAGACCAACCTGCTGGAGGCGATCTATCTGCTGGGCACCGGACGTCCCTTCAGGAGCGCCAAGGTGCCGGATCTAATTCGGCAGGGACTGGCTATGGCGTCAATCAGAGGCCAGGTACAGACGGCTGGCGTTACCAGTGAGATCATCGCTAAACTGGCGGAAAAACAACGACGGCTGACCGTTGATGGCAAGCCGGTACAGCGCGCCGCAGAACTGCATGGCAAATTGGCGGTGGTGGTCTTTTCGCCCGACGATACCGCCATGGTCAAGCAGGGACCAGAGGCGCGACGGCGCTATCTGGACCGGACACTGTACAACAGTAATGTCGGATTTTTGCGAGAGTATCACGACTATTACCGCACCTTAAAACAGCGCAACGCCCTGCTGCGCAGCGGGGTGACGGCCGGACTTGACATCTGGACGGAACAGCTGGTGGAAAGCGGCAGCCGGCTTATGCAGCAGCGCCGTCAGTATGTTGAGCAGTTTCTGCCATTACTCCGGCAGCATTACCGCAGCATTGCCGGCGGTCATGAAGAGGTCGGGCTGGTGTACCGGCCCGATGCGGATGACCATTTTCTGGAGCTGCTTGAGCAATGCCGGCTAAGCGACCTGCGGCACGGCGTTACCGGGCGGGGTCCCCACCGCGATGACCTGGAGTTTCTGATCGATGGCCGCGCCTTGAAGACCTTCGGCTCCCAAGGGCAGCAGCGTTCCTATGTGCTGGCCCTCAAACTGGCCGAGCTTGACCATCTGCAACAGACCTTTGGCGAACCGCCGCTGATGCTGCTGGACGATATCGCCTCCGAACTCGACCGGGAGCGTATCCATAACCTGCTTGGCTTCCTGCGCCAGCGGGAGGTGCAGGTGTTGATAACTACCACCACCACGGTCGGCATTGACCCCGGTCTGCTGCAGGCAAGCAGCCTTTACCGGGTAGATGCCGGCACTTTGACGTATGAGGGAAGTGTACCCAGATGAGTGAGATCGAACAAAACGCACCAGATGCGGCCGATTATGGGGCCGAAAGTATCAAGATCCTGGAAGGGCTTGCGGCGGTCCGCAAGCGGCCGGCCATGTACATCGGCTCCACCTCCACCCAAGGCCTGCACCACCTGGTCTACGAGATCGTGGATAACTCCATCGACGAGGCCCTGGCCGGCTACTGCGATACGGTCTCGGTCACCATCAATACCGACGGTTCGGTGACGGTGGTCGACAACGGCCGGGGGATCCCGACGGACATGCACCCCACCGAGGGTCGTTCGGCGGCCGAGGTGGTGCTCACCGTGCTGCACGCCGGCGGCAAGTTTGACAATGACTCCTACAAGGTCTCCGGTGGTCTGCACGGGGTGGGGGTCTCGGTGGTAAACGCGCTCTCCAGGTGGCTTGAGCTGGAGATTCGCCGTGACGGCAAGATCTGGCGGCAGTCCTACCGGCGGGGCGATCCGCAGGCGCCGCTGGAGGTGACGGGAGAGAGCAGACGGCGCGGCACCAAGATTACCTTCATGCCGGACGAGGAGATCTTTGAGACCACCGATTTTTCGTTCGAGGTCCTGTCGCAACGGTTGCGTGAGCTGGCCTTCTTAAACGCAGGCGTCAGGATCACCATTACCGATGCCCGTACCGAGGCAAAGTCACACGAGTTTTACTATGAAGGCGGGATCAACTCCTTTGTCGAGTACTTAAACCG
>JAJXUW010000089.1 GCA_021782545.1 Deltaproteobacteria bacterium
TCGACATGTCATGGTGCCGATGCTCGCCAGGCACGAGCAGATGATCCGTCGGGCAACCAACCACAATCTGCATGTTATTACCCACCACGGCAAGGTGCAGGTAGGCCGTAAAGGACGCACCAAGTAGACAGCCTGACGTGTAATGGTTGAACAACGTAGAAGCCCGGCCCTGGTCGGGCTTTTTTTGAGTCTATTTTTCTGAAAGAGCAGGATACTTCATGCATCTCCACCTGGTAACCATCCATGCCATGCCGTCGGCCCAGGCCGTGCCGCTGGCAGCGGCCTTTCTGAAGGCCTATCTCGATGGCCGCCCTGAGCCCAAGGCGGCCGTCACGGTCACCGCGGCCGAGTATTTCTGCGGGGCCTCCCTGGAGCAGATCAGCCAGGAGATTGTGGCCCAGCAGGCCGACATCGTCGGCTTTCCGGTCTACCTCTGGAACCGGAGCGAGTGCTGTGCGTTGGTGCATCTGCTTCGTAAACAGTTTCCAGCCCTGCTGATCGTGGCCGGCGGTCCCGAGGCCACCGCCGACCCGGCCGGACTGTTGCAGCAGGCACCCTTCAACCTGCTGGCCGTTGGGGAGGGGGAACAGACCCTGGCGGAACTGGTGGATCGACTGGAGCGTGGCGAATCGCTGGAGGGATTGCCGGGCACGGCCCGGCTGGTGGCTGGCGAACTGCGGCAGGTGCCGCGCCCCAAGATCGAGGACCTGGCCCAGCTGCCCTCGCCCTACCTGGCAGGGTTGCTGGATGAACACATCAGCAACGGCATGGTCTGGCAGTTGTCGCGGGGCTGCCCCTATGCCTGCGAGTTCTGCTACGACGGTATGGGTGACCGCAAGGTGCGGCGCTACCCGCTGGAGCGGCTGGAGGCTGAGCTGGACTACCTGATGGCACGGGGCGCGGCCCAGGTGTTTGCCCTGGATTCCACCTTCAACACCGACAAGAAACGGGCCAAGTCCCTGCTGCGGTTGATCCGCGATAGGGCGCCCGGCGTCCATTTCCACTTCGAGGTGCGCCACGAACTGCTGGACAAGGAGCAGGCCGAGCTGTTCGCCGAGTTGACCTGTTCCCTGCAGATCGGCCTGCAGAGCGCCGATCCGGCCGTGGCCGGCGGGGTGGGGCGGACCTTTGATCGTGAAGATTTTATGCACAAGGTGATGCTGTTGAACGACTCCGGCGCCACCTTCGGCTTCGACCTGATCTACGGCCTGCCCAACGATACCCTGGCCCGCTTCCGCGAGGGACTCAACTTCGCCCTGTCGCTCTACCCCAACCACCTGGATATCTTCCCCCTGTCGGTGCTGCCCGGCACCGCCGTCGGCAACAAGGCCGCCAGCATCGCTTTAAAGCATCTGCCCGGGCCTCCCTACACCCTGCAGGAATCGCCCACCTTCCCGCTGGCCGACATGGCGGTTGCCCGGCGCTTGGGCGCGGCCAGCGACATCTTCTACAGCCGGGGCAAGGCGGTGGCCTGGTTCAACGGCGTGGCCCGGGGCCTGAAGCTGCAGCCGGTGGAACTGTTGGAGCGCTTTGGCGACTGGCTGCTGGCCCGGCAAGGCCGCCAGTGCGATGAGGCCGAGTTTGATGATGCCACCATCTGGCAACTGCAGCGGGAGTTTCTGACCCAGCTGTTCACTGAGCGCAAGCTGCAGAAGCTGTTACCGGCCGCCCTGGACTGCGTGGATTACCACTACGCCTACGGTGTGGCGTTGATGGCGGTGCCACCCGTGCCACCCAGCGACGATGAGCTGCTGCGGCTTGATCCGCTGAAGCTGCCGCTGCGTCGGGCCGCATCGCTGACCCTGCTGCCGTTTCACTACGAAATCTTGGATATTCTGGAGAGCGGCGAGCCGGACCTGCCTTGGATTGCCAAGCACCTCAAACAATCCGGCTCCTGGGCCGCCATCTACCCGGCCCATGGCGAGGTCTGCACCGAGTCGTTGATCAGGCCCTATTATCGTTTGCTAGAGGGATTGGACGGCAAACAGCTCGGTGGACAGGTGGCGGCCAAACTGCGGATTCCGGCCGATGACGCGTTGGAGTTTCTGCAGTTCGCCCTGGCTGAGGGGATGGTGACGGCGGGGTAGTAGTGGGCGAAGTATTGAGTATACTGTCCCTGTAATTCTCGGCGGCAGCTGGTCTCCGCTAACGCTTCGCCGTTGCGCCACGCAACCGTTAGGAGATAAACATGGATCAAAATGATATCATCCGAAGGTTTCATTCTGCTCTGCCAGCTGTAAATGAATGGATTGAAAACACCTTAGAACAAAACAGAGAATCAACAGTACGTATCATCGACATCGGGTTCCCTCGACTAAAGACGGTATATCCGACTGACCTGCTTGTGAAAGCAAAGGTGGTGGTTGTTCCAGGAAAGGTACCATACCCACCGATTAGTAGTATGGGCTTACCTGAATTTCAGCAGATGGAAGCCATGCCCTTCTCAGGAATAACTTACAAGGACACCTTCTTTGTCAAAGAAGAACTTGCTCAGTCTGAAAGCTTGCATTTTCACGAACTTGTCCATGTAGTCCAATGGGGCCAGCTCGGAGTAAATAAATTCCTGCTGGCCTATGGAGTTGGTCTCATGCATTACGGCTATAAAGATAGCCCACTGGAACAAATGGCTTATGCGCTGCAGGAAGGTTTTGATCGTAACAATTTACCTGAAACTATCATCGACTTAATAAGGGTGAGGACCGAAGCCATTTGGGCCGGCGTTGCCCCGCTATTTCCTTAGGGATCACAATTTCAGGGGCAGTATATTTAACTGGAGAGTAAAGGGGACAGGCTGCTTTTAAGCTTAACGAGAAAAAGTAGCCTGCCACTTTTTGTCTATGCACCTATCTAAAATCACCAGGTCTGCGTGGCAGACTCGATGGTGATGACCACGGTGGCCCGCAGCCATTCGAATTTTGCCTTGAGAACATCAAAGTCCGGGCCTGAGGTCACGAACTGAGCCTTGCCCTTGATCAGAAAGCCGGCGCCCGGTCCGTACAGGCCTTTGATCTTACTGCTGCCCAAGGTTATTAGCACCTCCGGGTTGAACGCAATGTTCGCCTCGGTGCGATGCATGTAACCGGCAGGTATCAGCAGGCGGCCATCTTCGGTGGCTCTCAGATAGCTGTTCCAGGTGTTGACCATATGCGGGCCATCCGCACCCAGGGTTGCAATGGCTACCACGCCATCCTGTTTCATAATTTCCAGCAGTTTTTCCGGAATCATTGTCAGTATCTCCTATGGTCGTTGCTGTCTTGGTAAACAACCCGCTAGGCAGCCATCAAAAGCGGCTGTACCTGTTGCACCCTCTGCACCATCGCTTTTCGGTAAAAAGGCTAGTGAGCTGCTTCTGCGTGAAGTTTGAGTCCCAGTGCCGAAACAATTTTAAGAATGGTGTCAAAGCCCGGAACTCGGTCCCCGGAAAGCGCTTTATACAGGCTCTCACGTGAAAGGCCGGCATCACGTGCCACTTGAGACATCCCCTTGGCGCGGGCTATGTCGCCGAGTGCCTTGGCAATGAAGGCTGCATCGCCGTTGGCCTCTTCAAGTGAGGCTTCAAGATAGGCCGCCATTTCTTCCGGAGTGCGGAGATGCTCGGCGACGTCATAGCGGCTGGTCGTTGTTTTGGACATGTTCAACTCCTATAGGTTCTGCGCAAGCCGGATTGCTGCCTTGATATCCCGTGATTGACTGCTTTTATCGCCGCCGGCTAATAGGACTATCAATTCGCTGCCTCGCTGGATAAAGTAGACACGATAACCGGCACCGTAATTGATGCGCATTTCTGAAACACCTTCACCAACCGGCTTAACGTCTCCTGCATTTCCAGAGGCAAGACGCTCAATCCGTACAAGGACACGAGCCTTGGCTTGGATGTCGCGCAAGTTGTCGAGCCAGTTGGCAAAATGTTCAGTTTTGCGAATTTCTATCATGATGTTACTGTATCCTTGTGGCTACATCATGTCAAATGTTTCGTGAAACAGATGTATTCAAACGATACTTCCGGAGCCGTACCAATGATTGAATGTCGTGGCCTTACACCCGCACCATGCTGCTGATCTTCCCCCCCATCGCCAAGGCCTGCGAGCCGCCGGCCGGCATTGCCCGTCTGGTCGGGGCGCTGCAGGCCAACAACATCCCCTGCCGGTTGTGGGACGCCAATCTGGAGGGGCAGCTCTGGCTGCTGGAGCAGCCGCCAACCGTTGACGATACCTGGACCCGGCGGGCGGCCCGCCATTGCCAGCGCAACCTGGCGCTGCTCCGCTCACCGGACACCTATCGTAATATGGACCGCTATCCCACGGCGGTGCGCGACCTGAACCGCCTGCTGGCCATGGCCGGCGCAACCACTGGGGCCACCCCCGGCCTGGCCGACTACCGCCACGCCGAGCGCTCGCCGTTGCGCAGCAGCGATCTGCTCTGGGCTGCCGAGACCCCTCGGCAGAACCCCTTCTTCACCTTTTTTAACCAACGGCTGCCGCTGTTGCTGGACGGCGTCAGCACGGTGGGCATCTCGCTCAACTACCTCAGCCAGGCCTTGACCGCGTTTGCCCTGATCGGTCTGCTGCGACAGCAGTATCCGCAGCTCAAGGTCGTGCTGGGGGGCGGCTTGGTGGGCTCCTGGCTGGCCCGGCCTGATTGGCGCAACCCCTTCAGCGGCCTGGTGGATCAGCTGATCGCCGGGCCGGGGGAGGGGCCGCTGCTGGAGCTGCTGGGCGCGACACAGCCGGTCAACAACGGCCTGCCGGCCTATGACCAGCTTCCGCTGCAGGACTATCTCAGCCCCGGTCTGCTCCTGCCCTATAGCGCTGCCGCTGGCTGTTGGTGGAACCGTTGCTCCTTCTGCCCGGAGCGGGCCGAGGGCAATCGCTACCAGCCGCTCCCCGCCCAGCAGGCCCTGAGCGAGCTACAGGCACTCACTGCGCGGTACCGGCCGCAGCTGCTGCACCTGCTGGACAATGCCATCAGCCCGGCCCTGCTGCGGCTGCTGGCGGAGACGCCGCCCGGCGCCCCTTGGTACGGGTTTGCGCGCTTTGACGAACAGTTGGCTGATTTGGCGTTTTGCCGGGCGTTGCGGGAATCAGGCTGCGTGATGCTTAAATTAGGGCTGGAATCGGGGGATCAGGGGGTGCTGGATCGTCTCAGCAAGGGAATTGATCTGGCGGTTGCCAGCCGTGTATTGGAAAACCTGAAGGCGGTGGGGATCGGCGTTTACTGCTACCTGTTGTTCGGCACCCCGGCCGAGGATGAGGCCGCTGCCCGGCGCACCCTCGACTTTGTGGCCCTCCATGCCGGGCAGATCGGCTTCCTCAATCTGGCGATCTTCAACATGCCGGCCTTTGGCGACGAGGCAACAGACTACGCAACGGCACCGTTCTACGAAGGAGACCTGCAGCTCTACACCTCGTTCCGACATCCGGCCGGTTGGGAACGGGGTGAGGTACGACGTTTTCTGTCGCAAGAGTTTGTGCGACACCCGGTCATTGCGCCGATTGTGCGCCGCGATCCGCCGCTGTTTACCTCTAACCATGCGGCTCTGTTCATGCCGTAGTTATTTCGATTCCATTGCAAGGCGCAGGTCTCAGGCCAGGCTTTGGACAAGATCTGAAAAGTGGGTGATCGAGCGGGCTTTTTTGAGCGCCTTGAACTGCTTTGCAAAGGCGGGGTCGTCCATGGTGGCCAGTACCGTCTTGACCTTGCCCAGTATCTGCTGTTCGCCGCAGAACAGCGCGCTATAGCGCTTCAGCAGCTCGCTCAGGTACAGCCGCAGCATGGCGGCCCGTTCAGCGCGATCAGGTTCGCTCGCGGCCTGACCCCTGATCCGCTGGAACAGCAACGGGTCCGCAATGGCGCCCCGTCCCAGCATCAGCCCAGCCGCGCCGGTCTGTTCCAGCACGCGGCGGGCAGCTTTGGCGGTGCGGATATCACCGTTGGCGATCACCGGCAGATCGGTCTCACGCACCACGCGGGCGGTAACCCCGTGGTCGGCCGTGCCTTGGTACTCCTGGGTCACGGTACGGGGATGAAGCACCAGAAAATCGACCTGTGCGGCCTCAAAGAGCGGCAGGAGTGAATAAATCTGCTGCGGGTCGTCATAGCCGGCACGCAACTTGATCGAAAAACTGCCGTCGATGACGCTGCGCAGGGCCGGTACCAGTTCTTGCAGCAGTTCGGGCCGTTGCAGGATGCCGCCACCGGTAAGTCCCGTGGTCATCCTGCCGAAGGGGCAGCCCAGGTTCAGGTTGAGGTGGGTCGCGCCGTTCTGTTGCGCGATGCGGGCTGCCGAGACCAGCGCCTCGGTGCCGTGCCCGATCAGTTGCACCACCAGCGGGATCCCGTGTTCCGCAGGTGCCATCTCGCGCAGGTCTGCGGCCGAGAGCCGTTTGGCGGTTTCGCCGGGTGCCACCCGCATGAATTCGGTGAACAGGGTGTCCGGTCTGACCCAGCCTGCGAACAGGCTGCGCAGGGCCTGGTTGGTGAGCCCCTGCATCGGCGCCAGCATCAGCGGGGTGCTGTGATCGGGCCAGGGAAGGGGGCGTGGTTGGTGGTTCATGCCGGTGTGGTGTACCCTTTGTCGGTTTGTGTAATGTACGTGAAAGGCCCGCGATGGTTCGCGGGCCTCTGTATTCGTCTCTTCCCTGTTTCACGGGATTTCCGGCGTTACCGACCGCCGGACAGGCACTGCATCATCGGTTGTGGTTGAACATCCTCGATACTGAGCACCTTTCTTGCTGCGTCGTTCTGTTGCCGGGCGCGCACCCTTAATTTCACTATACTCCGGAAAAAAGGTTTGTACAGGCTAGTAAAATTACTTTGTTGGGAGTATCATTTAAAAACTTGACGGCCGGGGAGCACCCCCGGCCGTTGTTGTTTCTTTAGGCAGGCAGGATCTCGTTCAGGGTGATTGCAAAGGTCAGATTCTCTCCGGCCAGCGGGTGGTTGGCATCGAAGGTGACGCTCTCCGCAGAGGCCTCCACCACGGTAACTGCCAGTTCATCCTCGTCGCCCTCGCCGGTCAGCACCAGCTCTTCACCCACCTCAACCGGCATATCGTCCGGCAGGTCCGCCCGCGGCACGGTAAATACCCGCTCCTGGTCGTACTCCCCAAAGGCCTCTGCCGCCGGGATGACCACGGTCTTCTTCTCTCCCGGTGCCATGCCGATCAGGGCCTCCTCGATCTGGGGAAAGAAATCCTCGTTGCCGATGGTCAGTTCCATCGGGCCGCTTTCGCCGCAGTCGCAGCCTTCGTCCTCACAGCTGTCGGTGCTGCATTGACCGTCTTCGCAGCAATCCCCCTCCAGGGTTGAATCGAAGATGGTGCCATCCTCCAGGGTGCCGGTGTAGTCAATCCGTACCCGATCGCCTTTTTGTGCCTGTGCCATTGGTAAAACCTTTCTTGACTGGTGATAGGGTGGTGCTTGTTCCACCTTCAGGTACTATCATAGCCGATATTGCTCCGCTCCGATACTAGATTTCGGTACCCCGTTGCCTGACGGCAAATTTGCGTTATGGTGAATAGACAAGGGTATTTTGTGAAGGGGGACTGCCATGGCGCTGAAGCCGACTCGTACCATCATTCTGCAGGGGGACGACCCTGAAGCTAAACGGTCCGAGATCCGCGACTACTTTCATGCCACCTTCGACACCGATGAGCAGCTGTACGAGAACTTGCGCCACGATGGTGCCTTCTACCTGCGGGCTGACCGGCTGCGGCACCCGCTCATTTTTTATTATGGCCATACCGCCGCCTTCTTCATCAACAAACTGATCCTGGCCCGGGTTATCAACCAGCGGATCAATCCGGCCTTTGAATCCATGCTTGCGGTGGGGGTGGACGAGATGTCCTGGGATGACCTGGACGAGGCCCACTACCAGTGGCCTGCGGTGCAGGCGGTCAAGGCCTATCGCGACCAAGTGCGGATTGCGGTAGACCGGCTGATCACAACGTTGCTGCTCAACCTGCCGATCGGTTGGGAGTCGCCCTGGTGGGCGATCATGATGGGTATCGAGCATGAACGGATACATCTGGAGACCTCATCGGTGTTGATCCGTCAGCTGCCGCTGGATCAGGTGGTGCAACGCCCGGCATGGGATATCTGCCGCGATGCCGGTGAGCCGCCGCCTAATGAACTGCTGCCGGTGCCGGGCGGGTCTGTCCAACTGGGCAAGGGAAAGGAGCATCCGCTCTACGGCTGGGACAACGAGTACGGCAGCCATCAGGCTGACGTACCCGGTTTCAAGGCGTCCCGGTATCTGGTTTCCAACCGTGAATTTCTGCCCTTTGTGGTGGCGGGCGCTTACCGACAGCAGCAGTGGTGGACCGAGGAAGGGTGGAACTGGCGTCAGTTCAGCCAGGCCGAGCACCCGCTCTTCTGGCGTGAAGGCGAAAACGGCTGGCGGCT
>JAJXUW010000090.1 GCA_021782545.1 Deltaproteobacteria bacterium
CTTCGGTCTTGTACTGCTGCGAATGTCGTTTGCGTGATGTACCCGGTTTTGTTCCTGTTGCCATTGGTCACCTCTGTCAGGGAGTGTACTCGCTTAACAGAGTGTCTGTCTAGAATGGGCAGGATCACTCAGTTTCTCGGTCTGTTCCTGCAGACGCTGCTGGTTAACGGTGTAGCCCTTGACCAGGTGGTCTTTCAATGTTTGGGTGGCCCAAATACGGAAGCGGGTGCCTTGCTGTGACTTGACCCGGTAACCGACCGAGATGATCACATCAAGGTTGTAGTGAGAAATATTGTAGACTTTTCCATCGGTTGCAGTTTGTGCAAAAAATGCACGAACTGAATATTCATCAAGCTCAGCTTCTTTAAAAATATTATTAATGTGCTTGGCAATAACAGAACGTTCCCTGCCGAACAGTAGAGACATTTGGTCCTGCGTCAGCCAGACCGTCTCCTGGTCAAGCTTAACCTCCAGGGCGGTCTTGCCGTCAGTATCCTGATAAATCTGTATGGTGCTGGTCTGTTCTGTCACTATTTAGGTTTCCTTTTCCTGCGCCACCAGACACGCAATCGTTACTCAAAACCCACTGAGCAGAAAATCCAGGGCCGCGATGATCTCAGAGCGGTGCTGTTGAAATGATCCGACCCGTTCCCCCAGCGCGGCAAGCGGCACACCGGCCAGTTCTGCGGTGGACATGATCACGGTGGTACGTTTGACCTGAAAGCGCGGGTTGAGGTGTTGGGCGGCCTTGGTTGCGGCAGTGGTAGCATAGAGCGGCACCACCACACGGGTCGCCAGGTCGTCGAGCAGGTCAGCCTGTACGTCCAACAGGTAGGGGATGGCGCGTTTGGTGGCCGGGTTGGGGTTGGTATAGACGTCGAACTGCGCCATCAGAACTGCCTCAGGCCGTCGCTGAAGCAACCGTGCGCCTCGATGCGGCGGTTGTACTCCGCAACCGCCTCCCGGTTCTGCTCCCGCCAGTGCTGCTGCTTATACTCGCGTAAAAGCTCCGCCAGGCGGGTTTCAAGGGCCTGGGACAGGTTGATCCGCTGCTGCCTGGCCTGCTGGAGCAGGTCGCTGTTGATGCTCAGGTTGGCTGGTTTCTTGGGTGCATGGATATCGTAAAGTTCGGTCTGCATTAGTGTGCCTCATGCGCATATATTATGCGCATAACTGTAGCGCAAATGCGCTGGTGTGGCAAGCGCTGTTCCTACCTTTTACTCCTCCTTCCGCGTAAACAACACAAACGCCATGGCAGGCGGTTTGCGCTCTCAGCGGGATTCCGTATCTGCTGCGGTGTAGTGCGCGTAATGCAGGTCGGTATGCTGTTTATACCCTTTGCAACTGACGCGTGCAATCCGGTTGAGCAGCGGGTCGCTAAGGCCGTTCAGAAAGGCGTAGCTGGTGTTGTCCTGCAGATGGTGCGGCGCATGGTGTCTTTTGGTGAGCAGCAGGCCGATCCGTGCCAGAAAGGCTGCGATTGGCGAGGTAGAGGTGTGGCAGAGGTAGTGGGAGACCTCGGCCACTGAGGAGAGGATGCCGGTATAGACCAGGGTATAGAGCACAACGCTGTTCACCTCAAACAGGGCCTGCAACGCCACAACCAGCAGCAGATACCCCACCAGCCAGACCTTTGAGCCGGTTTCCATAAAATAGACCAGCAGCAGGTTGCGTTTTGTATACACCGGGGTCTTGTGGTGCAGGTGAAAATTGGCGATCAGCGGCCCATCGATGGACTCGTAGCGGTCGTTGTTGTCCATGTACATATGCACCAGGCCGTTGATGAAATCGGTGAGCAAATAGGCGGCGACAAGCGCAAGTATCTGGCGCAGAAGGCCGATTGACAAGGGCCAGATCCGGTACAGCAGATACAGTTGCAGGGCGATGTTTGCGGTTGAGACCAGATGGCCGAACACCAGGTATCGTGCCTTGGAGGTGTACAGCTCCATGGCCCTGTTGAACTGGGCCTGTTTGGCGGTTAGGTCCAAACCCTCACCCCGCAGCACGGATCGTTTCAGCCAGTTTGTTCACGTCTACCCGGCGCTCAAACAGTGGCCGTTTGTCATCAACATAGGCAGCCAGTTGGTCCTCGAACACCGGTTTTTCCTTTTGGTAGAAGATTCCCAGCCGGAGCGGGTCATCCTCGCAGGCCCGCGCAAAGGCCTGCATCCGGTCAAACGGGTCGTGATCGGCCGGAAGTGGCGAGGTGTGTGCTTCAAACCAGTTGTAGGTGTTGAGTTTGTTAAAGGTGACGCAGGGTTGCAGAAGATCAACCAAGGCGTAGCCCTTGTGCAGAATGGCCGCTTTCAGGATGGCGCGGGTCTGCTCGGCATGGCCGACGTAAGCGCGGGCCACAAAGGAGGCATCCAGGGCAATGGCAACAGCCAGCGGGTTGAACGGCTCCAGAATCACGCCATCGATCTGCAGTGGGGTAACCAGGCCGCGCGGACTGGTTGGCGAGGCCTGCCCCTTGGTCAGGCCGTACACCATGTTGTTGTGGACGATGTTGGTCAGGTCGGGGTTGCGGCGGATGCAGTGGAGAAGGTGGTTGCCCCCCTCGCCGTACATATCTCCGTCGCCGCTTTCGGCAAGTACCGTCAGGCTGCGATTACTGGCCTTGATCGCGGTGGCAGGGGGCAGGGCGCGGCCATGCAGTCCGTTGAAATAATGGAGGTTGAAATACTGCGGCAGCTTGGCCGCCTGACCGATGCCGGACACCAGCACGGTCTGCTGCGGGTCCAGTTCAAGTTCCTGCAGGGTTTCGCCCAGAATCTTCGCAATGCCGTAGTTGCCGCAGCCGGGACACCAGGCGATATCGCAGCCAATACGCTGATAACGGTTCTCGCTCATGGGTTCACCTCCTGTTGCAGCAAGGCAGCCACTTCGTCAACGGTAAAGGCAAGGCCGTTATACTTGTTCCATTGCCGGGTGATGGTGCAGCCCGTTTCTACCCGCAGCAGCCTGGCAAACTGGCCAGTGGCGTTGCTTTCAATCACGATGATCTTGCTGGCCTGCTGCAGATGATCGAGCACCGCCTGTGGTAGCGGGTACAACTGAACACAGTGCAGAAAAGCGGTTGATGCAGGCCTGACCCGCTCCAGCGCCTCCACGACAGCCGGTGCTGTGGAACCCCAGCCCACAATCAGCCGCCTGTAGTCAGCAGTGCCGTACAGCCGAGGCGCCAGGGCTAGGTCTTCTTTTAAAAGCCGCAGCTTGGCAAGCCGCTTGTCCACCATGGCGGTCCGCAGATCAAAGTCTTCGGTAATGCACCCTTCTTCGTCATGCTCGTCACTGTCCACCCTGACAATTCCTTCACCTAAGCCCGGTATGCCGCGGGGGGAGATGCCGTCAGCACCAGCGGCGTAGCGGCGGTATTCTTTTGTGGTGGTGACGATCCGGGGTTCGGGCGCAGCATCAGGCAGATGGAAAGGTTCAAGGTCGCAGAGGGTATCCAGCAGGTACTGGTCGGTCAGCAGAAAGACCGGCGATTGGCTGGCATCGGCCATGGTAAAGGCGTGGGCGGCACAGGCAAAGGCCTCTTCAGGGGAGCCGGGGGCCAGGATGGCTCGCGGGAATTCGCCATGCCCGGAATAACGAGCGATCTCCAGATCCCCCTGCTCGGTGCGGGTGGGCAGGCCGGTGCCCGGTCCCGGACGTTGCGCCAGATGGATGACCATCGGGGATTCAATCGCCCCGGCCAGGCTGAGCCCTTCGGCCATCAGGTCGAAGCCGCCGCCCGAGGTGCTTACCAGGGCGCGGCCGCCGGCATACCAGGAGCCAAGCCCCATGTTGATGGCGCTGATCTCGTCTTCGGCCTGCTCCACCACCACGCCGTGGCTATGGGCCGACTTGGCAAGGTGGATCAGCACGCCGGTTGAGGGGGACATGGGGTAGGATGCGATAAAGGTGCAGCCGCCAGCCAGGGCGCCAAAGGCAACGGCCTGGGAACCGTCCAGCAGCAGTTGGCCAGCTTTTTTCTCCTGCGGAGGCAGATCAAAGTGGCCAGCTGCTTCTGTACCATGGTCCCAGCCCAGCTTTGCGGCAGCCAGGTTCTTTGCCAGCAGCTCCGGGCTGCTGAAGACCTTGGCCAGCGCAGCCTCAAGCAGGGGCAGCTCCCAGCCGACCAGACAGGCAATGGCGCCGCAGACGATGCTGTTGCTGTAAATCGTGCCACCGGCCTGTGCGCCCAGTTCGTTCAGGGGCAGCGGGAGCATTCCGCTGCCAGGGCCGAAGAGCTTCGGATCGCCGATCATCAGCGTAGCAGGGGCGCATCTGCCTTTCAGCCGTGGCAGCGCATCCTTGTCCAGCAGCACGCAGATATCAATCGTCTCATCCTGCGCCCGCACCGGCTGGTTTGCCGCACGCAGGGTGATGGAGTTGCTCCCCCCGCGGATACGGGACATGAACTCGCTCACGGCCAGCACGTGCAAGCCGCCATTCATGAACATCCGGGCCAGAATCTGCGCAATGGTCTGCAAACCTTGGCCAGCTTCACCGCCAAACAACAGATTGATCTCGCCTGGTCTCTGTTTGATTCTGTTCATCGTTCACCCGTTTCTTTCAGACCATACTGCATGGGGCAATTCGAAAAGAGGGGTGGGGCAGAGCTGTAGTATACCAGAATCTGGAGGGAATTTTGGAAGGTCCGTGCTTGCGGTCTGATTAGAGTGATTGGGGCAGATCCTGCCACAGCTCGGTTCTGGTTTTGTATTTTTTAAGCCGTTTCACCACACTGGGGACCGGCGCGCTAAAGATCGCCTCGTAGATGAACTCATCCTTGTCCGGGTCCATCGCAAAGGCCAGTTGTTCTCTTTTAAGGCTGAACTGGGCATTGATGCCGTTAGTGTTCCCCCGGGCATCCACCCGAATCCACCTGTCGAGCGATGCCAGATAAATGCCGTTAAAGCCGTGCAGCACCATCTCCTCATCATCCGTTGGATCAAGACGCAGCACCTGATAGCAGAAACCGGCGGGGATGCCGACAGCCCGTAGCAGGGCGGCCAACAGATGGCTTTTGGCAATGCAGATTCCGGTGCCTTGCTCAAGCACCTCGCCGGCTGTGCAGGTTACAACCTCAAGCCCGGCATCATTGGAGTGGGGGATGGCGTCCCGCACCCATTCGTACAGGCAGCGGGCCTTGTCCACTTCGTCTGTCAGTGAGGCGGTCAGCTCCAGCGCCTTTTGCTTAACCGCCGGTGTCTGCCAGTCGACAATCGCATCGGAAACCAGGTATTCGTTGATATCGTCCGATTCAGGGTACATGGTAGCCTCGATGGGGGGGTAACGGTTGTGAGCACAGCGGGTTCAACGCTGCTGCGCTTTGTTAGCTATCCCAAACGGAACATGGAAAGATGCATACGGATTCAGTTCTCTGCGGTTGGCTATCCCACCAACCACGTTGCTGCATCACGACTGAAAAAATTCTCCAGCGGGATGCCCTGCGCCCCCACCAGCAAGACCTTCGCCTCGGGATACCGTTGCCGGAAGCGGGTAAGGCCGGAGCTGCTGCCCCTTTGGCCGCTCTTTACTTCAATGGCCCAGATATCAACTCCTCTGGTGACCACAAAATCAACTTCGTGATTGCCGTCACGCCAGTAACTGATCTGGTACTCCACCGAATTGAGGCTGTTGCAGAGGTGTGCGCCGACAGCGTTCTCAACCAGGCGACCCCACCAGATTGTATCGGTCAGTGTGTCACTAAAACTCCGTCCAGAGAGCGCATTGACAAGGGCGTTGTTCCAGAGAATCAGCTTGGGGCTGCTACCGCGTTTACGCTGAATACCCTGGGAGAACAACTCAAGACCGCTGACCAGAAAGGCCGATTCCAGCAGCTTCAGATAATGGGCCAGTGTCGTGGTGTTGCCGGCATCATGGAGCTGACCGAGCATTTTGTTGTACGAGACCGACTGGGCCGGCAGGCTGGCAGCCAGGGCAAACAGGTGGCGTAGCAGGATTGGTTTGTTGATTTTGGACATCTGTAGTACATCACGGGCCAGGACTGTTTCAATCAACGAATCGGTGATGTAGCGTTTCCAGTCGCTTTCAGGCTCCAGAAAAGCAACCGCGCCCGGATAACCACCAAAGTAGATCCATTGTTGCAGGTTCCAGCCAAAGGCTTCCCGGCATTCAGCATATCCCCAGTGTGAACAGCGATGCAGAAAGAAGCGTCCTGCCAGGCTTTCGGTCAGTCCTTCCTGCATCATCAGGGCAGATGAACCAAGGATCAGCAATCGGATGTCAGGGCCGCTGTGGCGATTGTCCCAAAGGAGTTTAAGGGTTTCGCTCCAGCCCCGTACTTTTTGTAATTCATCAAGAATCAGCAATACCGGCAAGCCGGTGGTAGCAGATTCGCTGACTGCGCGTCGCCACTGGGTTTCCAGCCAGCCACTGTCAAGGGGGACCGGGCTGTCTGCAGTGGCATATAATGTAGGAACGTCGATGGATTCCTGGATCTGGCGGGCAATTGTGGTCTTGCCTACCTGACGGGGGCCAATCATGACCTGGATGACCGGAGACGGGCTTGAGAGTGCAGCAGATAGCGTTGTGAAAAGCGGGCGCTTGTAGTTCATAACTACTAGCTATAACAGAATAATATAAAAATCAAGTAATTTTACTCAATGACTGACCAAAATTACTCAATGGATATGTTGTCTTGCTTCACAAACAGCACAAAGGCCATGGCCGGGCGTTTGCTGCTCTCCCGCATGGCGAACTGCATGCCGTCGTAGCACCACCCCTTGGCGCTCCATTCGTTCAGCGTTTCTTCAACGCTCTCCTCGGTGACGTTGGACAGCTCAATAACCTTGTACTGCAGCATGGTTACCTCCTCGTTGGCATCGCGATAGTAGCCCAACGACGGCTTTCCAGCAAGCTGAAAGGGGTGGTTGGTGGGGGCCTTGACATTGGCTAAACAGCGCTTATCTTTAAGAGGTAATCTGGTTATCCAGAACTACTTGGGAAGGAGGAACCAATCATGGCAATCGTCAAGTACAACCCGTTGCGCGAGCTGCGCACCATGCAGGACCAGATGGACCGCCTGCTGAACCTTTCCTGGGGAGCCCCTGATTTCCCCGGTGAGGATATCAAGGAAGGGGTCTGGCAACCGGCGGTGGATATCTACGAGACGCCCGAGTCGATCGTGATCAAGGCCGAGCTGCCCGATGTGGAGCAGAAGGATATCGATGTGCGGATTGAGGACAATACCCTGACCATCAAGGGTGAGCGCAAGCATGAGAGCGAGGTCAAAAAAGAGAACTACCACCGGATCGAACGTTACTTCGGTAGTTTCCAGCGCAGCTTCAAGCTGCCGGGCACGGTGAATCAGGAGGGGGTCAGCGCCAACTGCGAAAAAGGGGTGCTGACGGTAACCCTGCCGAAAAAGGAAGAGGTGAAGCCGAAGCAGATCTCGGTGGAAGTGAAGTAGCGAGCGGTGTTATCGCAATAAACGGTAAAGGGCCGGGGGAGGCGTTCCCCCGGCCCTTTGCGTTATAGGCAGTTCTGCCTGCCGGTTAGGCAGGCTTTTTGCTGTCGTCATGGTGCGCTGCTTGTTCCTTGGGGGCTCCGTCCGCGTTGGCGGCCTGTTGCTGAGGTTCCTGTTGCTGGGCCTCAAGCACCTCGACCTTGCGGGCCTCTTCCTGAATGTTGCGCTGGAAGTCTTCCGATGCCTTTTTGAACTCAGCAAGTCCTTTGCCCAATGACTTTGCCAGTTCGGGTAGCTTGTGGGGGCCGATCACGATCAGGGCGATCACCAGGATGACGATCAGTTCAGGCATGCCGATTCCAAACATAGGCGGTTTTCTCCGTACGGTGGTCTGGTGCAGGCCGATAGCCTAATGTTCCATTAAACCTTTTCTGGCCGGCCCCTGGCAACAAAAAAATTGCTGTCTGCTGCGGAACAGACCATGTTAGTATGCACAAAAAATATGCACACGTGATGTTATTTTAGACAGAGGGTGCCTGTGCCGTTATTGCAACCGTTACGCATTGGGGCTGTTTTATTGCCCCACAACATCATGCTGGCCCCCTTGGCCGGCGTCACCAATCTGCCGTTTCGTCTGATCTGCCGGCGTCAGGGGGCCAGTCTCGCCTTTACCGAGATGATCAGCGTGAACGGCATGGTTCGTGAAGGGGAAAAGACCAAGGCGCTTTTGAAGAGTTGCCGTGAGGATCGTCCCTTAGGGGTACAGCTGTTTGGCGACGACCCGCACACACTGGCCAGCGCGGCCCGTATGGTGGCGGATCAGGCCGATCTGCTGGATATCAACATGGGCTGCCCGGTGCGCAAGGTGGTGGCAAGCG
>JAJXUW010000091.1 GCA_021782545.1 Deltaproteobacteria bacterium
TCAGGGCGCCGGCTGCGGCGATGGTCAGCATCTGTTTCTGAAACGTGGTCATGCGTTGTTCCTCCATTCTGTGGTGTATGTACTGCCATTCAAATGAAAGTGCTCTCAAGCGTGATACGTGGCTCGTTACCCCCGAGGTCTCATCACCACCTTTCGCTGAGATTTTACTGCAACGGCGCACAGTTACAGATGTATACAAGTATTCAGCTTGTTATATGTTTTATAATTTGCGACAAAAGATATCACAAATCAAACAGCTGTCAAGCATTAAAATGCAGCACCAACCCAGATTAATCCAACGTTTAAGAGGACTTAACCTGGCACAGTTCGGTAAGGACGCCGCCGGAGCTCTTGGGATGCAGGAAGGCGATCCGGCTGTCATGGGCACCGGCCCTGGGGGACTCGTCAATCATCCGCACCCCGCTCTGGGTAAGCTGGGCGATCGCCGCCTCGATATCGGCCACTTCATAGGCGATATGATGGATGCCGGGGCCGTTCTTTTCCAAAAATCTGGCGATCGGGCTATCAGCACTGGTGGGTTCCAGAAGCTCAATCTTCGACTCCCCCACCTGCAGCATGGCCACCCGCACCTTCTGGCCGGCAATCTCTTCAATCCCTTTAAGCGGCATGGCGAGCGCGTCTCGGTAAAAGCCGATACTGTCCTCCAAAGATTGCACTGCTATGCCAATATGGTTAACGTTGTGTAACATTTTACGCTGCTCCTATCTTCTAAAGATATCCAGCAGGCGCCGTGAGGCGGCCGCCGGGGTGGTAATACCGAGGGAAACCGCCTCCTGCAGTTGCGAAAAGACGCCCTTGACCTCGGGGTGATCCAGGAAGAGCCGCTTCAGGTCGTCCATAAGGAGCGCCCACATCCAGTCCACCGACTGGCTGCGGCGGGTCTCGTCGAACTCGCCCGAGGCCTGCATCGCCTCACGGAAACGGGTCAGCATCGCCCAGACCTCGGCCACCCCTTCCTGCTGCAGGGCGCTCACCGCCATGACCGGCACGCTCCAATTTCTGCTCTTGGGGCGCAGGATATGCAGGGCGTTTTCGTACTGGCGCTTGGCCAGCTCGGTCTTCTGGCGGTCGATGTCGGCCTTGTTGATGACGATGGCATCGGCCAGTTCCATGACCCCCTTCTTGATCCCCTGCAGCTCATCACCGGCGGTGGCCAGTTGCAGCAGCATGAAGAAGTCCACCATCGAGGCCACGGTGGTCTCGGACTGCCCCACCCCGACCGTCTCGATGATCACCACCTCATAGCCGGCCGCCTCACAGAGCAGCATGGTCTCGCGGGTGCGGCGGGCCACGCCGCCCAGGGTATCACCGGCCGGCGAGGGCCGGATGAAGGCCTTGGGATTGCGTGACAACTCCTCCATACGGGTCTTGTCCCCCAGGATGCTGCCGCCGGTGATCTGGGAGGAGGGGTCTACCGCCAGCACCGCCACCTTGTGCCCCTGCCCAGTCAGGTAGGAACCAAAGGCCTCGATGAAGGTGCTCTTGCCCACCCCCGGCACGCCGGTGATGCCGATCCGCAAGCTGTTGCCGGAAAAAGGCAGCAACAGCTCCAACAGCCGGGCCGCCTTTTCGTTATGCTCCGGTTTCCTGCTCTCGATCAGGGTGATACCCTTGCCGATGGCGCGGATGTTGCCTTCCCTGATCCTATCGGCTAACGCCTGCAGCTCCATCGGAGGCTACTTGCCTTTCCTGATCGCTTCCAGGGTCTCCCGGGCGGAAGCGGTGATCGGGGTACCCGGCCCGAAGATGCAGGCTGCGCCGGCCTGGTACAGCTCATCGTAATCCTGGCGCGGGATGACGCCGCCGCAGACCACGATGATGTCGTCGGCCCCCAGCTTGTGCAGCTCTGCCACCAGTTGCGGCACCAGGGTCTTGTGACCGGCCGCCAGGCTGGAGACGCCGATCACGTGCACGTCGTTCTCCACCGCCATTTTGGCGGTCTCTTCCGGGGTCTGGAACAGCGGTCCCATGTCGACGTCGAAACCGACATCGGCAAAGGCGGTGGCGATCACCTTGGCGCCCCGGTCGTGGCCATCCTGGCCCATCTTGGCGATCAAGATCCGGGGACGACGGCCTTCATGTTCGGCAAAGGCATCGACCTCCTTCTTCAGGGCCGCAAACTCATCGTTATCCTCAAACACCTTGCCGTATACCCCCGATACCAGTTTGATTTCCGCCTTGTGGCGGCCAAACACCTGTTCCATGGCGTCGGACATCTCGCCCACCGAGGCCCGTTTGCGGGCCGCCTCGACACAGGCCGCCAGCAGGTTGCCCTGGCCGGTCTCGGCCACCGCGGTGATAGCCGCCAACGCGGCCTGGCAGGCGGCCTCATTACGCTCGCTGCGCAGTTTTTTGAGGCGGGCGATCTGGGCCTCCCGCACGGCGGTGTTGTCGATATCCAGCACCTCGATCTGGGTCTCGTCCGCAAGCCGGTACTTGTTGACCCCCACGATCACGTCCAGGCCACGGTCGATACGGGCCTGCTTGCGGGCCGCCGACTCCTCGATCTTCAGCTTGGGCATGCCGGATTCGATCGCCTTGGTCATACCGCCCAGGGCGTTGATCTCGGCGATCAGCTTGCGCCCCTCCTCAATCAGCGCGGCGGTCAGCGACTCCACGTAGTAGGAGCCGGCCAGCGGGTCCACCACCTTGGTGATACCGGTCTCCTCCTGGATCACCAGCTGGGTGTTGCGGGCGATGCGGGCCGAGTGGTCGGTGGGCAGGGCGATGGCCTCGTCCAGGGCGTTGGTGTGCAGCGACTGGGTGCCGCCCAGCACCGCGGCCATGGCCTCGATGGTGGTGCGGATCACGTTGTTGTACGGGTCCTGCTCGGTGAGGCTCCAGCCGGAGGTCTGGCAGTGGGTGCGCAGGGCCAGCGAGAGCGGTTTTTGGGGGTTAAACTGTGCCATCAACTCGGCCCACAGGAAACGGGCCGCCCGTAGTTTGGCGATCTCCATGAAGAAGTTCATGCCGATACCAAAGAAGAAAGAGAGCCGCGGCGCGAACTGATCCACCTCCAACCCCTTGGCCAGGGCCGCCTTGACGTACTCGATGCCGTCGGCCAGGGTGAAGGCCAGTTCCTGCACGTTGTTGGCTCCGGCCTCCTGGATATGGTAGCCGCTGATGGAGATCGAGTTGAACTTGGGCATCTGCTGGCTGGTGTACTCGATGATGTCAGCGATGATCCGCATCGAGGGGGCCGGCGGGTAGATGTAGGTGTTGCGGACCATGAACTCTTTGAGGATATCGTTCTGGATGGTGCCGGCCAGCTTGTCCTGGGAGACGCCCTGCTCCTCGGCCGCCACGATGTAGAGCGCCATGATCGGCAAAACAGCCCCATTCATCGTCATGGAGACCGAGACATCGCCCAGCGGGATATCCTTGAACAGGATCTCCATATCCAGGATCGAGTCGATGGCCACGCCGGCCTTGCCCACATCGCCCACCACACGGGGATGGTCGGAGTCGTAGCCGCGGTGGGTGGCCAGATCGAAGGCCACCGACAACCCCTGTTGACCGGCCGCCAGATTGCGGCGGTAAAAGGCGTTGGACTCCTCGGCGGTGGAGAACCCGGCGTACTGGCGCACCGTCCAGGGGCGGCCGGCGTACATGGTGGCCTTGGGCCCCCGCAGGTACGGCGCAAAGCCGGGCAGGGTATCAACTGTTTCCAGCTGTTCCAGATCGTCAAGGGTGTACAGTGGCTTGACCCGGATCCCCTCCGGGGTGTCCCAGATCAACGAGGAGGTTGCCTCCTTCTTGATCTCCTTGGCAGCCAATTTTTCCCAGTCATCACGCGTTTTCTTCGCAAATGGAGCCATACCGTTACCTCGCAATCATGTTACAGGCAGTAGTTAGTTTACATATTTGTTTACACAGTGCATCAAAGGCCCCAGAATACCTTTCTGGGGCCTTTGAAAGCGCCGTCAAGCAAGCTCTGTACCGGCTACAACACCGCCTTTAGGTACTCGCCGGTGTAGTCACGCCGGGCCTTCTCCGCCATCTTCGGATCGACCTCAACGAACTTCTCGTCCGGGGTGATCTTGAAGAGCGGCTGTCCCTTCTTGACGATGGTGCCGTCGCCGCCATCCATGATGATCTTATCAATGGTGCCGGAGAACGGTGCCCGGATGGTGTTGAACATCTTCATCACCTCGATGATGTACAGCGCCTGATCCTTTTCGAAATGCATCCCCTCGGCGACGAAGGAGGGCATGCCGGGGGCCTCCTGGCCGTAATACATGCCGCCGCAGACCGCCACGATCTCGTCGGCCTTGGTGGCCGGCGGCGGCACCAGCACCTTCTTCATACGGGCCTGCAGTTCCGGGTCGGTCAGATAATCGGGGATGGTGACCTCCAGGTCCTCTTCCACCCTCATATCCCAGAACTTGGTAGTGCCGCCGATCAGGAACAGCATCCCCAATAGCTCCATACCACACTCATAGCCGTAGTGCGTCGAACGTATCTGTTCCCAGGTTGCCTCATCAAAACCACCTTGCGGTTTTTCCTCCAGCAACAGGTCGTTCAGCTTGAAGTACTCCTCGCGCTCGAACCCGAAATGCTCCCGCAGGGTACGGTAGAAATGCAACCCCTGCTGCAGCAGCTCGTTGTCGTGATCCCAGATGATCTCAGCGGCCGGCTTGTGGGGACGGATGCACATATGGAGATACTCATAGGTCTCATTGAGGACCCCCAGCGGGTTACGCAACCAGATCACCTTCCCCTTTTCGATGCGAAAGTTCTTGATATTCATCGAGAGCCAGCCCGAAAGCAGGTGGGGGTCATCCAGCAGCCGCTCCATCGGCCGGGTGATCAGGGTGCCCTTGCGATCCAGCAGGGACGACATCACCTTGAGCTGCTTGGCGCAGACCTCCGGCTGGTCGGCAAACTGCTCGGAGACCCGCTTGGCGTAGTGTTTCTTCATCTGGAAGAAGGCGTAGACCACATCCAGCTTGTTGGCCTCCTCCTTCAGCGTACCGACCAGGGTCAGATAGGGGACCACAAACCGGGTGGTGGGCTTGGCCATCACGTTGCGACCCAGGAACCAGTTGACCAGGCCGTAGTGGAACTCGAGGTTGGTGGCCAGGTCGGTACCCCGCAGGGTAGTGCTGCGCAGCACCTCGGATAGATGCTCGTAGCTGGCCAGCCGATTCTCACCCTTGGTAAGGAGCAGGGCGATGTTGGAATCGTAGGCACCGGCCACCTTGTACTTCATGAACAGATTAGTATCGGGGTTCAGCATGCTGATCCCCTGATCGTCACGCACCTCGCCCTTGATCGGCTTGGACCAGTACCGGATCATGCCGCCGGCATGGGGGGAGAGCGAGGCGTCGGTGGCGTTCAGACGGGCCTCCACCGAGGCGTTGAAACGGACGCTCCGCTCGGGCTTGGGCAGACGCTTTTTATGCCGGGCCAAGAGCGCCATCGCCTCTACCAGCGACTCGACGATGAAGAAATCGTTGGTGTCCTTGGGGTTGGTGAACTTGAGTGAATAGCACAGCTCGGTCACGCGGTGCTCCACCTGAATGCGGGTGTTGACCTCCATGAAATAGTGGCGGTCACGATCCACGATACACTCGAAGGTGGAGGCGGAATCCAGCCCCACGGCCTGGCCGAAGCGGGCCGACTCCTCCTCCATCCGCTGCAGCACCTTCAGGTCGCTCTGAAGCGCCGTGACCTCAGCCTTTCTACCGGCCTCCTTGGCCCGGGCGATGGCGGCCTGCAGGCCTTCCTGGGTGACGGAGACCTCCAGCAGTTTCTGCTCGTGCATCTGCAGGGAACAGTCGCGCCCCCCCAGCGAGATGCACCACTCGCCGTTGCCCAGGAGCTGTATCTCATTGTGGCGGGTCTGCTCGATGTTGAGCTCGATCAGGACGTTTTTGTTGTCGCCGACGCCGTTGGCCTTGACCTCCTGCAGCACTTCCCGCACCAGGGCCGGTGCCTCGGCAGCCGCCCTGGCGATCATCTTTTCATCGGCCTTTTTGACCGCCAGCAGGGAGGCGCCAAGAATCCGCTGCCCTTTACCACCACCGCCGCCGATCGCCTTCAAACGGAACCGGCTCTGGGGATGCTTACGGAACAGCTCTGCCACTTCCTGTTCTACCTGGGCACACAGCTCCTCAATGGAAAACAGGTCGATCCCCTTGGCGTAGGAGGCCATCAGGATATGGTCGGCCAGCGTCTCCAGCGGCAGCTTGGCATCCTTCAGCAGCTTATCGTCGCAGCTCAAGCCCTCAGCCTTGACCAGAGCCAGTAGCTTTTCACGAGTAGCGTGTTTCTGGATCAGGGTACGGGCGGTGACGTTATCGATACCGGGGGTGACGCTGACGCCGACCTGCAGGGCGGTTCGCTTGGCCTCGTCCTTTTTGCCGGCCCGGGCCTGGGTTGCGGCACAGGGGCCGATGAACATCAGGCCTGCCTGCTCGATGGCGGCCACGAACTCCTCGTCCTCGGCCATGAAGCCGTAACCGGCGAAGATCGAATCGTAGCCGTTGTCCTTGGCGATCTGAATGATCTGGTTGATCCGCTCCACCCGCTCTTCCTTGCTGGCGCCGGTGTAGTCAGGCACCCGGTGCACACGGCGGGAATCGGTCAGCTGGCGCAACTCAGGTGCCAGGGCGTTGGGATAGACGATGGAGTCCTTTTCGGACAGCAGGATGCCGTAGTGGGTAATCCCCATCTCCTGATAGACGTCAATGGCCTCTTTGCGGATCGGGCCACGGCACACGATGAGCGGGTTCAAATCCTCGCAGGAAAAGGAACGGACCCACTCGGAACTGGACTTTCCCAGCCTGCGATCCCGGTGTATCAAGGGGTTGTGTAAGTAGTAATCTGGCGCTTGTGACATGGGCTCTATCTCCAATACAAGTTATACATACAGTAGATATGGTTAGTGGAATTCGCGTTGAACCGACTGCATCGGCCCCGGTTTGTAGTGCCGTAGCAGGAAGTGCATATTCTCGCCAAGCACCTTCCGCAGGTCGGTAGGCATCACCAACGATGAGATGGAACCCAGTGCCAGCCCCTCTTTGGGGTTCATCAACTCTTTCTCGTAACGCAGGTTGAGGGCAGCCTCCTCTATCTTCAGCCAATCGGCCGCGTCTTTCTCGGCATCCCGCTTGGCCTCGCCGGCGGCCATACCGGCGGTGATCCGCTCCTGCGTACCGACGACGATCCGTTCGGCAACAGTGGCCCTGATCTTACGCAGCTCGTCCTTGTAGACGAACTCCTTGCCAGCCGGCCCCATCACCGCCAGTCGGGTGGTGGGCAGGGCCAGCACCAGGTCGGCGCCGGTGGGGTAGTTGTTGTAGGAGGCGTAGGCGCCGCCGTAGGCGTTACGGATAATCAGCAGGATCCGCGGGGTGCGGATGTCAACGATCGAATCCAGCATGGCCCGGCCGGCCTGGACGATGCCGCGGGACTCCTGCTCACGGCCCGGCAGGAAGCCGGTGGTGTCTTCCATGAAGATGATCGGGATGTTGTAGATATTGCAGAAACGGTTGAAGCGGGCGATCTTGTAGGCCGAATCCACCGATATCTGGCCCGACGAAACGGCGGAGTTATTGGCCACAAAGCCAACCACATGGCCGCCCAGACGGCCGAAGGCGGTAACCGCCTCGCGGGCCCGGTCAGGCTGCAGTTCAAAGTAGTCGCCATGGTCGCAGATCTGTTGGATCATGATTGAGACGTCAAATGGGGTGTTGAAACCGGTGGGGGAGTTGAAGGCCTTCTTCAGCAGGGTGTTGATTTCCCAGGTCTTGCGGTCCAGGGGATCACTGGTCTTCTGAAACGGTGCCATCTCGCTGTTGTTGTTCGGGATGTAGTTCAAGAGCTGGATGGCGATCCGCAGCGCGCCTACCTCGTCCTCCACGGTCAGGTCGGCCACGCCGGAGGCGCCGTGAACTAACGGTCCCCCCAACTCCTCGGGGGTGACCTCCTCACCCAGTACCGACTTGACTACGCCAGGCCCGGTCAGGCCGAAAAAGGTGTCCTTGGGCTGGATGACGAAGCTGCCCTGGCGGGGCAGATAGGAACCACCGCCGGCGTTGAAGCCGAACATGCACATGATGGAGGGGACCACGCCGCTTATCTTGCGCAGGGCGGTAAAGGCCTCGGCATAACCGTCCAGGCCCCCTACGCCGGCAGGCACAAAGGCACCGGCCGAGTCGTTCATGCCGATCACCGGTATCCCTTTTTCACCGGCCATCTGGAACAGCAGGGCCAGCTTGCGAC
>JAJXUW010000092.1 GCA_021782545.1 Deltaproteobacteria bacterium
GGGTGTAGGGCATGACGGGCTCCTTCTGATGTGCTGGTGGTTGGCGCTTCCAACACTACCAGAAACCCTGTCATGTCCTGCTTTTTTCACCCTTTTTTCAGTGGTGCACTTTGAACTAGATTCTACCCTCCCTCACAATAGGGGCATTACCGCTCCCATATCTCTTTCTTGTCCTTGCCCAGATAGGCCCGTTTAACCTCAGCGTTTTCCAGCAGCTCATCTGCCGCCCCTTCCAGGACCACCTTGCCGGTTTCCAGCACATACCCGCGATCAGCCAGCTTAAGCGCCGCCTTGGCGTTTTGCTCCACCAGCAGGATAGAGACACCTCGTTCATCCCGCAACTGCCCGAGCACACGGAAGATATCCTGCACAACCAGAGGAGCAAGGCCGATAGAGGGTTCATCCAGGAGCAGCAGCGTGGGCCGCGCCATCAAGGCCCGGCCGATGGCCAGCATCTGTTGCTCGCCGCCGGACATGGTGCCGGCCGCCTGTCTGCGACGCTCCTCCAGGCGGGGGAACAGCCGGAAGACCTCCTGCATATCCTTCCGTATCTCGTCCGTTGTATCCCGGGCCCGATAGCGCAGGTAGGCCCCCAGCTCCAGGTTTTCCTCAACGGTCATCGGCTTGAAGACCTGCCGCCCTTCCGGCACCTGCGAAATCCCCAGCCTGACGAGCCGGTCGGGGGCGAGCGGCGTGATAACCTGTTTCTGAAACAGGATATCGCCGCCACTGGCCGGCGTCACCCCGGAGATGGTGTTGAGGATGGTGGTCTTGCCGGCACCGTTGGCACCGATCAGCGTCACGATCTCGCCCGCTTCGAGGTGCAGCGAGACATGCCGCAGGGCGTGGACCTTACCGTAGTGGGTTGTCACATTCTTGAGTCTCAGCACTATTCGTCACCAAGATAGGCCGCGATAACCTCAGGATTATCCTGAATCTCACGGGGAGTCCCCTCGGCCAGTTTCTGACCCAGGTTCAGCACCACGATCCGGTCACAGATCGACATCACCAGGTCCATATCGTGCTCCACCAGCACCACCGTCACGCCCCTGGACCGTATCGTACGGATCAATGCCGACAGCTCAAGGGTCTCCTGCGAGTTAAGCCCGGCGGCCGGCTCATCCATCAGAAGCAGACGGGGGTGACAGGCCATGGCCCGGGCGATCTCCAACAGCCGCCCCTTGCCAAAGGGCAGATTGGCGGCGGTCACCGGGGCCAGTTCCTCGATGCCGGCAAAACGCAGCCACTCCAACGCCTCGCCTCGGATACGCCGCTCCTCGGCAACTGCCCACGGCATCTTGAACAGGCAGGCAAACAACCCGCTGGAACTCCTGCTGTGCAGCCCCACCATCACGTTTTCCAAGACCGTCATCTGGCCGAACAGCTCGATATTCTGGAAGGTCCGCACCATACCGAGACGGGCCAGCCTGTCAGTCGGCACGGTGCTGATGTCACGGCCCTCCAGCATCACCCGGCCGGCCGTCTGACGATAGATGCCGGTGACAATATTGAACAGGGTGGTCTTGCCGGCACCGTTGGGGCCGATCACACCGGTGATCTCATCGGCCCGGATCGAGAACGACACCTCCTTCAAGGCCGTGACACCGCCAAAGATCTGTGTGACACCCTGCAATTCAAGCATCGGCAGCGTCCCCTTTGGCCCTGCGCAGGGCAAGCGGCTTGTGCCAGAGGCCAGGAATGCCCCGTACCAGCCCGCCCGGCAGGAAGATGGTCATCACCATGAGCATCCCGCCGTAGAAGACGATGTCGTAGTCGCGCATCACCCGCAGGAATTCAGGCAGAAGCGTCAGCAGCAGCGCCCCCAGGAACGGGCCGTAGGTGCTGCCCAGACCGCCGATCACCACCATGGTCAAGAGCTCCACCGAGGTGTTAAAACCGAAGGTGGCAGGTTCTATAAAGGTCATCACATGGGCATACAACGATCCGGCCAGGGCACAGACCGCAGCAGACAGGGCAAAGACCTGCACCTTGAGCAGTCGTGCGTTGACACCCAGCACACGGGCCGCCACCTCGGCATCGTGGATGGCACGAAAGGCCCGCCCGAGGCGCGAGTTGGCCAGGTTACACGAGAGCAGCATGCAGCACAGTGCACAACTCCAGACCAGATAATAGTTCCTTCGGTCCCCATCAAAAACCAGCGTCCCCAGGTGCAGATTGGGTATGCCGGAGAGTCCCGAGGGACCACCGGTCACGTCAACCCATTCGTTGAACACGATGTAGACGATGATGCCCAGCCCCAGGGTGGCCATGGCCAGGTAGTGCCCTTTCAGCTTGAGGATCGGAAAACCGACGATAAAGGCCAGTATCCCCACCGACAGCGCCGCCACCGGCATGGTCAGCCAGGGGTCCCAGCCGTAGGTTGTCGTCAGAACACCTGACAGGTATGCCCCCAGCCCAAAAAAGGCGGCATGCCCCAGGGATATCTGACCCGCATAGCCGACGAGCAGATTAAGCGCCACCGCCAGCATGGTGTTGATACCGGCAAACACCAGGACGTTGAGCAGATAACTGCCGGAAAAAAACAACGGCGCCAGCAGGATACAGACGGCAACGAGCAGGTAGTTCAGCAGGCCCCGCCGCACCGTTACACCCGTTCGCTTTCCGGCCGACCGAACAGCCCTTGCGGCCGCAGCAGCAGAATCAGCAGGAGGATGACAAAGGCGATGGCATCCTTGTAGCCGGACGATATCAGACCGGCCCCCAGCGACTCCAACACCCCCAGGACCAACCCGCCCACCACGGTGGCAAGGCCGCTGGACATACCGCCGATAATGGCGGCACAGAACCCCTTCAGTCCCAGCATGATACCCACGTCATAGGAGGTCATGGTGAGCGGAGCCGCGATAATGCCGGCCAGCGCTCCCATGGCGGCGCTGATCATGAACGCAAACATCGTCATCCGCCGCACGTCGATCCCCACCAGACCGGCGGCCCTGGGGTTGTACGAACAGGCACGCATCGCCTTACCGCTGATGGTGTGGCTGAAAAACCATTTGTTGAGGATGATAAGCGCAATGGTGATGCCGAAAATCCAGAGATGCTGCGGCAGGAGCGTGGCGCCGGCGACCGTAATCGGGTCATCGCCGGAAAACGACGGCAAGCGGTGCGTATCGTTGCCCCAGATGACCATGGCCAGACCGCGAATCAGGATTGAGCCACCAATGGTGACGATGACCAGGGAAAGGGGCGGGGCCTTGCGCAAAGGGCGGATCGCCAGGCGTTCGAACACCAGACCGGCCAGGCTGGCCAGCAGCACCGCCAGCGGTATGGCTGCCCAGAGCGGGAGGTGGAGACTCTGCAGCAAAAAAAGCGTCACCATACCACCCAGCATCACAAATTCCCCTTGGGCAAAATTAATGATGCCGATGGCATGGTAGACAATCGAAAAACCGATCCCGATCAGGGCGTAGATCGCGCCTGTGGAGAGTCCTGACAAAAGGTATTGCAGCAACTGAGTACCAAAGTCCATGCGCGTTTCCCTACACGTTGCACGGGGCGTAACAGACCGGCAGACGTCCATTGCGCCCCATGCAGCATATCCCCTGCCCCTTTGTTAGTTGGCGATTACCCAGCCTCTGTTTCTGACCTCCACCATGATAAAGGCGTCCTTGGTCAGACCGGCATGATCAGCAGCGCTATAGTTGAAGGTGCCGCCGATGCCGTGAAAATTGCGGGTCCTTTCAAGGGCATCACGGATGGCCGCCGGGGTGGCACCGCCACGTTCAATGGCACCCTTCAAAAGCATGACCGCATCCCAGGCATGACCGCCGAAATGGTCACCTTCCTGTCTGTACTGGTGCTGGTAGCCCTTCACAAAGGCGAGCAAGGCATTTTTCTGGGGATCTTTTTTCGGCAGGGCGTCGGCGACGATCACCTTCCCGGAAGGCAGCTTAAGTCCTTCGGCAGCACTGCCGGCAAGTGCGATGAACTTCTTGGATGAGACGCCATGGCTCATGTAAATAGGCAGTCTGAACCCCAACTGGCGCGCGTTCCGGGCAATCACCGCCGGGCCGGGGTTGGTACCCCAGACGATCAGCGCCTGGGCCTGCGAGGCCCGGATCCTGGTCAGCTGCGAGGTCATATCCGTATCCTTGGGGCCATAGGTATCGTCCACCACCAACCGGATGCCGTACCGGGGCGCCAAGGCCTTCAGCTGCTCACGGCCCGAGGCGCCAAAGCCATCGGAGACCGTCAGGATCGCCACCCTCTGCTGGCGATGCCGCTGGAGGTAGTCGTAGATCTTGGCAACGGCCAGACCGTCGTTCTGGGCGGTCTTAAAGACGTAATGTTTGACCGGGTCGGTGATCTTGCTGCCGGCGGCACAGGAGATAAGCGGGACATGGGCCCGTTCCACCACCGGAATCACCGCCATGGTCTCACCGGTGGTGCTTGGACCGATGATCGCCACCACATGGTCATCCTTGATCAGACGGGTAGCCATCTGGACCGCCTTGGTGGGATCGCCGACCGTGTCATAGGCGATCAGCTCCACTTTCTGGCCTCTGATGCCACCGGCCCTGTTGATACCGTCCACCACCATCTTGGCGGTATTGCGCTCGGGCTCCCCCAGAAAGGCGGGAGGGCCGGTCACCGAAAAAAGGGCGCCGATCTTGATGGTGCCTGCAGCCAGCGCCAATGTTGACGAACATACTAACAGACATACCGAACAGCCGATCATCAGCAACGTCTTCATGGGTCCCCCCTCCTTCGACCTGGTCACATCTGATAAAGTCGCTCACCTGCAAGGATATTGAAATGGTGTGCCGTCAAGGCCGTAATCGCCCTGTCCGTCTCATCTATGCGGAAGATGATCACGGCGTTGCCACCGCATCGTTCCACAAAGGCGTACATATACTCCACATTGATCCCCTCATGATCCAGCACCTGCAGGATGGAGGACAGACCTCCCGGCTGGTCGGGCACCTCCACCGCCACCACCTCGGTCTTGTTGACGGTGAACCCCTTCTCTTTCAAAATGCCCTTGGCCTTTTCAACATCATTCACGATCAGACGCAAGATCCCAAAATCAGAGGTATCAGCCAGGGACAGCGCCCGGATATTGATGCCAGCCTCGCCCAGAATCCGGGTGATCTCGGCCAGTCGCCCCGATTTGTTCTCAATGAAAATGGAGATCTGTTCGACTTTCATGGCAACCTCCTATAGCTTTCTAGTATCCTGCACACGTTTGGCCTTGCCCTCACTCCTCTGGAGCGTCTTGGGCTCCACCAGCTTGACGGTGGAGGTGACCCCCAGCACATCCTTGATCTCTTTTTCTATCTTACGGCCCAGGGACTGCAGCACCTTGATCTCATCGGAGAAGAGCTCCTCGTTGACCTCGACCTGCACCTCAAGGGTATCCAGATTATCCTTGCGATCCACAATCAACAGGTAGTGCGGTTCAACCCCTTCAGAACGCATCAGGATCGATTCGATCTGGGACGGGAACACGTTGACACCGCGAATGATAATCATATCGTCAGACCGGCCGCTCAGGCGGGCTATCCGGCCGTGGGTCCGCCCACAGACGCACGGCGTTCTATCGAGACTGGTAATGTCGCGGGTGCGGTACCGAATCAGGGGAATCCCCTGTTTGGTGATGGTGGTGATCACCAGTTCCCCTTTTTCGCCTTCGCCAACGGGCTGACAGGTCTCGGGGTTGATGATCTCCGGGATGAAGTGGTCTTCCCAGATATGGAGTCCCTGTTTGCCCTCGACACACTCGATGGCAACCCCGGGTCCCATAATCTCGGACAGTCCGTAGATATCGATGGCGTCCAGCCCAAGCTTGGCCTCGATCTCGGCCCGCATCGCCTCCGACCAGGGCTCGGCTCCAAAGATGCCGACCCGCAGCCGGGAACCCTTGATGTCGACCCCCTCGATTGCCGCCTCCTCCGCCAGGTAGAGCGAATAGGAAGGGGTGCAGGTCAGCACGGTGGAGCCGAAATCCTGCATGATCATAATCTGACGTTTGGTGTTGCCGCCAGAGATCGGGATCACCGATGCGCCCAGTTTCTCTGCACCGTAGTGCGCCCCCAGGCCGCCGGTAAACAACCCGTAGCCATAGGCGTTGTGAATGATATCGCCCTTGTGGGCACCGGCGGCCATAAAGGAACGGGCCATCAGTTCGGCCCAGGTGGTGACATCCTGCTGGGTGTACCCCACCACCGTCGGTTTACCGGTGGTGCCGCTTGATGCGTGAATCCGTACGATCTCCTCCATCGGGGCGGCAAACAGGCCATAGGGGTAGGAATCGCGCATGTCCTGTTTGGTGGTGAAGGGCAGCCGCTGCAGATCGGCAAGATTTTTGATCTCCTCAGGCCTGACGCCGGCCGCATCAAACGCGTGCCGGTAGAAGGGAACGTTGGCGTAGACCCGGGCCACAACGCCCTGGAGCCGCTTAAGCTGCAGCGCCTCCAAAGCGGCACGCGGCAGTGTTTCAAATTCTTCATGAAAATAGTTGGCCATCACCCGATCTCCCTACAACGCCCGGCCCATTGCAAAGGCCTTCAGGTTGATCTCAAGCGCCTTGCCCGGCACCATCTTCTCCAGGGCCTGCCGCCAGGTCTGCTCCTCGATGGCAAGCCGTTTTGAAACCGCCCCCAAAAGGACCGTATTGGCAGCCCGTACATCGCCGGCCGTACACGCCAGCCCCTGCCCGTCGACCAGCAGCAGATCGCCGCAGCGTTGTTTGATCTTGTCGGTAAGCCCGCGCGGGTATGCAGCCTGCCCCACCAGTACCGACGGGGGCGCAATCCGGTAATCGTTCGCCACGACCTTGGCACCTGGCTTGAGCAGCGGCAAGGACCGGTAGGTTTCAAGCAGTTCAAAACCGAACAGGATGTCACCCTCCCCTTCCGGCACCACCGGGGAAAAGACCTGGCTGCCGAAACGGACATGGGATACCACGCTGCCGCCCCGCTGCGACATGCCGTGGATCTCGCTCTTTTTGACATCGAACCCGGCCAGCATGAACGCCTCGGACAGTATCTCGGAGGCCAGCAGGATACCCTGCCCGCCTACCCCCACCAGAAGGATATTCGTTACGGTATCGTTCATCACTTCCTCCCCCCGATGGCATTGAATTTACACAGCTGTTCACAGACCGTGCAGCCGGTGCAGAGCAGCGGATCGATAAACGCCTTGCCTTTGTTTCCGTCCGGATCGGGTTTCCACTCGATGGCCGGACAGCCGATCCGCAGACAGGCCTTGCAGCCGGTGCAGTTGCCTTGGTCCACCTCCAGCACCGTCCCCTTTTCAAAACGGCCTGCTCCCTTGATCAGACAGCACGGGCGGTTGGTGATGATGACCGACGGCTCGGGGCGATGCATCTCCTCGTCCAGGGCCTGCCGGGTCGCCTCCAGGTCGTACGGATCAACCACCCTGACGTTATGGATACCCAGCGACCGGCACAGCTGGGGGAGATTGACTTCCGTGGCCGGTTCACCGTCTAACGTATACCCGGAAGCCGGGTTTTCCTGCCGACCGGTCATGGCGGTAATCCGGTTATCCAGGATGACCACGGTGGCCGGAACCCGGTTCCAGGCCATCTCCAACAGGGAATTCATGCCGGTATGCAGGAAGGTGGAATCGCCGATCACCGCGACAACCCGCTGCTGCTCCTCGGGCGGCAGCGAGCGTACGATGCCGGAGCCGTTGCTCACGGAAGCCCCCATGCAGACACAGGTGTCCATGGCGTTCAAGGGCGGCATGAAGCCCAGGGTGTAACAGCCAATATCGCCGGTCACATAGGCGTTGGCCCGGTTTAGCTGATAAAACAGACCGCGGTGCGGGCACCCCGGACACATGGTGGGCGGTCGGGGAGGTAACGCCTCGGGGGCAACGGATGCCCCGGTGGGGGTAGCAATCACACCGGCCTTGGCAAAGGCGTCACGGATACGGCCAGGCGAGAGTTCACCGCACAGAGGGATCAGTTCCTTGCCGCGGCAGGCAATGCCCAACGCCTTGACCTGCTCTTCGATAAACGGGTCCAACTCCTCGACCACAAACAGTTGCTTAACCCGGGTACTGAACTGACGGATCAGGTCATGCGGCAAGGGCCAGACCATAC
>JAJXUW010000009.1 GCA_021782545.1 Deltaproteobacteria bacterium
GGGCAAGCACCTTGGTAATAGCTGCCGTCAGGGTGGTCTTACCGTGGTCAACGTGACCGATCGTTCCAATATTTACGTGCGGCTTCGTACGCTCAAATTTCGCCTTGGCCATGGCCTCGGACCTCCTTCTCGGGGGTTTTGTTAAATACTAAGACTGCCAGTATAGCAATGGAAACGAGATTAATGGAGCCCACATCCGGACTCGAACCGGAGACCTCTTCCTTACCAAGGAAGTGCTCTACCTCCTGAGCTATGTGGGCACACAAATAACCAGAATTTTGGAGCGGGAAACGGGACTCGAACCCGCGACCCTCAGCTTGGAAGGCTGACGCTCTAGCCAACTGAGCTACTCCCGCACCGAAACCTGCGAAGAACTGCTGTGAGCAGCCTTCATTCTTTCCTAACCAGTTTAAGCGGCCTCTCAAGCCTCCTGGATCAAAAAGCACAAAGGCTACCCGATGACTGTATGGTGGAGGGAGGAGGATTCGAACCTCCGAAGTCGTCCGACGACAGATTTACAGTCTGTTCCCTTTGGCCGCTCGGGAATCCCTCCAGGGTAGATTACTTTATTCTTTCATTGCTAGCTGGAGCTGGCGATGGGACTCGAACCCGCAACCTGCTGATTACAAGTCAGCTGCTCTACCAATTGAGCTACGCCAGCAATCCTCGGCCAAGCGTGGAACTTGATTGTCTACTGCATAGCGTGAAGCTTGTCAAGTTTTTTTATGAGACTACCAACGCGTGTGGCGTCTCACCTACGACGCCACATCAGAGATCACCAGCAAAACTTCCTCAAGCCGATTGCGGCGACAAGACCGGCAACAACGCAGCTCGCACCTTACGCAGGGCATTCCCCTCTATCTGGCGCACCCGCTCGCGCGACACGGCAAAATGATCGGCAATTTCCTGCAAGGTCATCGGATCATCTGCCGCTATACGACGTTCAACCACAAATCGCTCTTTTTCTCCCAATCCGGAAACCGCATCAGCCACCTGCCTGCGCAACAGTTCGCGCTCTTGCCGTTCACCCAGCAACGTTTCCTGATTGGGGCGCTCATCAGCCAAACCATCCAAAACGGTCAGACCATCACCTTGGCGCAACTCTGCATCTAACGACACCTCTCCCTGCAGCCGCTGCTCCATCTCAGCGACTTCTGATTCGCTCACTTCAAGGTTTAGGGCCAGGGCCGCCAGATCGTCCTCTCCGTCTGACATGCTGCGGATTGCGTTCTGAGCCTGCTTGAACTTAAAGAATAGTTTGCGCTGGGCCTGGGTGGTGCCGATCTTGAGTAGACTCCACGCCGAAACGATATAGTTCTGGATGTAGGCCCGAATCCACCAGACCGCGTAGGATATCAGACGAAACCCGCGCCGGGGATCAAACTTCCGAACGGCCATCATCAGGCCGACGTTTCCCTCCTGTATCAAGTCCAGCATCTTCATGCCGTAATGCCGGTATTCATGTGCCACCTTGACCACGAAACGCAGGTTAGAGGTAATCAACGTCTGGGCTGCATCCAGATCCTGATGATCATGAAGACGCATTGCCAAACGATGCTCCTCCCGCTCATCCAACACCGGGAATTTTCTAATCTCAGCAAGATATAACGACAGACTATCACTACTTACCGGAAGCGCCGCATACATGGCATCAACACCACCTCTCTGATTAGCACTCAACGCGCATGACTGCTAAAATATAACAACAGAACAACGTAAATGCAAGACGATATATAATCAGCCGCCAGCACCACAACCCCACAAAAAAAGGCGCCCCAACCGGGGCGCCCAGAGACAAACCGAGAGCCTTCAAAAACACGTTTACCTGCGCAGCACCTTGATGACCGCAGAAAAGTCCTCTTCCCCCCAACCAGCCTCAACCCCCTGTTCATACGCACGCGAAACAGCTTCGGCCGAAGGCAGATGCAATCCCACCAGACGCGCCGCATTCATCACCAGATGCATCTGATCATTTACATATTTAAGGGCCAGTGACCGAGTAAAGTCACCACGGCACATGGAGCGTCCTTTCAAGTGGAACAAGGGAGATGCCACACCACGCGTATCCAACACTTCCAATATCTTGTCGGCATTAAAGCCCATCTTTTCACCGAAGACCAGCCCTTCCGCCAAGACATGCACCAGCTCGGCCTGGACCAAGTTTACAATGAATTTCATCTTCGTGGCATCGCCGATCTCGCCAACCCTGATGGTATTCAGACCGAAACAGGAGAACGGTTCGCGGCATCTGCCGATCACCGCAGGATCACCCGCTATGATAATAGTCATGAGACCATTGGCCGCATGGTCCTTACTGCCCCACACCGGGGCATCGAGATAGGCACAACGTTTTTTGGCGGTTTCCTCAGCCATCCTGAGGGTAGTCTCAAGCGAGTGGGTGCCCATATCGGCAAAAATAGTGCCTGCCTCGAGGCCGGTCAGGATACCGTTTTCGCCGTAAAAAATCGGCCCCAGCTCATCCGCCTCAGTCATGATAGCGATCACCAGATCCTTACCACGGGACGCCTCGGCAGCCGTCGCCGCAGACGCCGCCCCCATGGCAACCAGCTCGGCCACTTTTGCCGCATTGGGGTCATAGACCGTCAACTCATATTCCCCCCGGGTAAGGTTAGCCGCCATATGCTGCCCAACTGTCCCCAGGCCGACAAAACCGATCTTGCGCAACATATCTCGTTCCTCCAATTCAATAAAATCAAATACCGTTATCTGAAATTGTCAGCCGATACTATTACACCGATTCAGACACGCTGACAACCAGGTTTTTCAAAGCATACGTATCAATAAAACATTGTCTATAAAATCATCGACTGCGTTCTACCCCCACCCGGTCGCACCATGGCCAGAGACGACACAGCGAACAGTACGGCGACACCGGCAGGCAACGATGCTGGCCGTAGCAGACCAGCAGGTCGTTAATTTCTATCCAGTGCTCCAAAGGAAGGCACAAACGCAGTGCGGTCTCCGTTTGTTCAGGCGTCCTGGTGGCGACATACCCCCAGCGATTCGTGATCCTATGCACATGGGTATCGACACAGATACCGGGCTTCCCGTATCCGAGCGTAATCACAAGATTGGCGGTCTTGCGTCCGACTCCCTTCAAAAGCAGCAACTGGTCAATCTCGTCCGGCACCCTGCCATCAAACTGGTCCAGCAACGTCTGACAGATCGCCCTGATTTGCCGCGCCTTTGTACGATAAAACCCTGCGGGGAAGATAAGCGACGCGATCTCCTCCTCTGACAAGTCAAGCATGGGCCCTGGACTGCACGCCTGCTCAAAAAGCCGTGCCGATGCCGCTGCGGTGACCGCGTCCTTAGTGCGCAACGAAATGATGCACGATATCAAAACAGTAAAAGGGTTCCGCATCTGTTCGGCAACAACGGTAACCGCGGGTGTGGCCCACTGGCAGCAGTCTTCTCGCAGGAGAGCCATGACACGATGAATAGCATCCTTGTCCATTGCTACCAAGTGTAGCTGATCAAACAACATTCGGCAAGCCGGAGGCTTGCATTTTATCGCCTGTGACGCCATGATGATTCATAAAGGGGTACTCATGGGATTTATGGATCTGCACGTACATTCTAGCTGCTCAGACGGCATATTATCCCCCACTCAGATCATTACCGCTGCTGTTGAGGCTGGTGTGGAGACGATTGCCCTTTGCGATCATGACACGGTAGCGGGGGTTGCCGATGCCCACCATGCCGGCAAACGTACCGGTGTATGCGTAATTCCAGGCGTTGAGCTTTCGGTAGCGTTTCACCAGTATCAAGATGTCCACCTCTTGGGCTACGGAATCGATACCAAGGCACCGCAACTGCTCGCTCAATTGGAGATGTTCGCAAGACGCCGGGCGACGCGCAATCAGGAAATTGTCGCGGCGGTTAACAAGAGATTAACGACAGAAGGGAAAGGCCCGCTGGATAGTAGTGAGGTCAGAGCGTTGGCGGAGGGAGTGATCGGTCGCCCCCATATCGGGCGCGCACTGATGGCGCGTGGCTATGTGAACGACCTGCAGCAGGCCTTTGACCAGTATCTCGTCCCCTGCAACGTCCCTAAATATTATTGGCCAATGGCAGACGCCCTGGCGACCATCCACGCAGTAGGCGGGGTGGCGGTGCTGGCCCACCCTACCACGGTCAGTACGGACCAGCAAGCCCTGAACGAACTGATAACGGAATTGCAGACCTTAGGGTTGGATGGCCTGGAGGTCTATAACAACCTGGCCTCTGAAACAGACATGCTCTTCCTACAGGGGCTGGCAAGACGGCTCGGCCTGCTGGTTACCGCCGGTTCAGACTTCCACGGCACTGCCAATGGTGAACAGATAGGCAAAGGGCGGGGCGGCATCCGTTTTTCTGATGCCCTGCTCCCGCCCCTTGCCGCACTGGCCGCCCAAAGGGCGGCAGACCGCTGATGAAACGCGGTCAGCCTTTATCCTTATAGGCCTTGTAGTTTACAACCTGAATGTTTTCCTTCACCTGCTTAACGCCATCAACAGCGGCAACAACCCGCAAGGCGGCCTGTTTCTCCCGCTCCGAACTGATGTATCCAGACAACGAGACCACATCGTCCTCAACCTCTATCTGGAAGGGGCGGTAGGCAAGCTCCTCCGAACGCAGCAAGGCCGTCTCAATCCGTTTGATCAGGATGATGTTGTCTATCACCTCGCCAGCCCAGGTATCCGCCTCTTTCAGTTGGGGGTCCTTGACTGCCGCCACAATCGCATCGACAATGGCGCTTTGGGAGAGACGCGAGGTATTGAAGATCAGATCGTAACCAAGGGGGTCGTGACAATCTCGATCAAAATAAAAATGGATAAAGCCGCAGCGCTGCAGATCACTGCGCCGTATTAGGGCCTGGGCCAGGTCCGGGTCGATCCACTCCCTCTCGGCAAAACGCTCGACCCGCTCGTCGAAATCGGCAATAAACCGCAACCGCAACAGGTTGCCACATCCCTCCAGCAGGTCCTGGCTGCCGCGGCCATAGAGTATCACGTTGCCCTTCTTGGCAAAATCAAGCAGCATCAGTTCAATGGCATTAAGGGATGCGGCCCGTGCCCGGTCTTCAACGGTATTGTATGAAGGTGGTTTCTCGTCAACGGCCTGCAGCATTTCCACATCAAGTCCATACTGCCTGGAGCAGGCTGCCAGCTGAGGTCCATCGACCAGCGTGTATTTCAGTTTCTTGGCCACTTCCTGGGCTATAAAATAGGCACCCGTACCCATCTCGCGAGAAATCGTAATAATCGCCATCTGAACGAACACCTCCAGTCAATCTAGCAGACAGGGTATGCACGCTACCACGTTCCGCTTGTCTGCACAAGTCAGCAATGCTAGGCTCCTGACACCATTCAGCACCAGGAGCCTTGTAGATGCCTGATTCCATTGATTTCGTATTTCGCTTTCTGATCTTTGCGCTGGTCCACTCACTGCTCGCCGAGCCCCGGTTCAAAGAGGCGCTCAGGCGACGTGTTGGGGGGGAGCTCCCCTGGTATCGCCTGAGCTACAACCTGTTTTCACTGGTATTGTTCGGCTGGGTAATGCTGGCCTGGCAATCGACGCGCGTCCTGTATCTGATCCCCGGCATCTGGAACCTCGGCATGCAGGGGCTACAACTGGTGTCATTAATTGCCATGCTGGTCTGTCTAAGACAGACCGGCATACGCCGCTTCCTGGGAATCGACCGTACCGATGACCGATCTGCTGCACTCTGCACAAGCGGCTGTCACGCAGTGGTTCGCCACCCGCTCTACCTGTTGAGTCTGCTCTTTTTCCTGCTCAACCCGGTGATGACCACCCGCTGGCTTACCTTAAGCGGCCTCAGCACAATCTACTTCGTCACAGGTGCGCTGCTTGAGGAACGTCGCCTGCTGCGACAGTTTGGGATGGCCTATGCCTGCTATCAGAAAGACGTGCCGTTTTTGATCCCCCGCCTTCGGCGGGCACCCATCAGCTAACGCAGGCTGAGCTTGCGCACGCCGGCCAGTGCAGACAGCCGGTCAACCAAACGGCACGGCGTGCCACGGGTAGCCAACCGCAGCTGGAATTCAAACCGTATCGTTGCCGCATCAAGCTGCCGATCCACGGCTGTCTCCATCAAACGCGCCCCGCAGTCCTGCACGATCGACTCAATCTGCTCGGACTGCCCCGGTAAATCGTCGCTCAACACCACCAACTGCTGGTAGCTGTCCTTGTTCAAAATGCCTTCTACCTTCTTCAAAATCAGCAGACTAATCAAGGCAATGGCAGTGACCACCAATGAGATAGCGAACAATCCCGCGCCACAGGCGACCCCGATCGCCGCTGCCACCCACAGGCAGGCGGCGGTAGTCAGGCCACGAATCGAGCCTTTCTCTCTGAGAATTGCACCGCCACCGAGAAAACCGATGCCGACGACAATCTGAGCAGCGACCCGGGCGGGGTCGACCCGAACCGCCGTATTCGCACTCAACAGGCCATAGGCCTGATAAAAATAGAGCGAAACCGACATGAATAGCGCCGCCCCCAAAGAGACCAGCAGATGGGTGCGAAAGCCGGCTGCCCGTCCGTGCAGTTCACGCTCCAGACCGATCAGCCCGCCCAGCAGCGAGGCCAGTACCAGCCTGATCATGGCATCCGCATCAAACGCAGTGAGCACCACCTGGCACCTCCTCGAGGCTGAGAACTGTCCGTAACAAAAAATGCCGCTCTGTCCCGCCCACCTGCAGTGTCACCGGCAGCTGCACGGTGGTAGTGGCCTCAGTCGATACCACCGCCGATGCCATGGTGGGAACTTGCTGATCCAGTACTGGCGGCTGGTGGCCAAACACCGGCGCTGCGGCAACCGGGTAAGATTCCGAGCCACCGCCTCCCTGGTCCGCCGCCGGGGAGACCTGTCGCTGTTCCGCCCGTGCCTGCCGCACCACATCTTGCGTCAACGCGGCCAAGGCCTGCAACACCCCTCCGCCGGTCACCGTCGAGCTCTCTATCGCAGGGATTCCGGCCAGCTCCGGCCCCCACCCACCCCCAGCTGGTGCCGCCAGATCGGCTTTGCTGGAGATAAGAACCGCGGCAAGCTGCCGCAGGTCTCTCCCATGACCTGCCAGCATCGCGTGCAGTGTCCGCACCGCTTGAACTGCAGCGGTGTCCTGCTCCAAGCCTGCCTCTACAACGACTGCCAGCCCGTCCACTCCCTTAAGGACCATCTTCCAGGTGCCGGGATTACGTACTGCACCGGTCAAGGTGTAAAGGTGAAACCTGATCTGATACCCATCGAGATCGGCATGTTCAAAAGGCAGGTAGTCGAAGAACAGCAATTCATCCCCGCCTGCGGGCATGGACTTGAGTGGGCCACACAGGCTCGGCTTGACCCGTTGGTGGATATAGCGAAACAGGCTGGCCTTTCCCGAACCGGCAGGGCCATAATAGACAATCTTGATATTTATTTCACGTTTGGCGTGGTTGATGACGGCCATGGCAGGAAGAACACTCCGCTTGAAGTTGATGACTAATTCTTTTTGTTTAACAGCATCCGCCGAGCCTGAGTGGCGATTACGGAGGAGATATTGCGACTCTTGGCGTAGCCGGACAGATCCTTCTCGTTCATGGTGCCCAGATAGCGCAACGCATTGGCAAGCGGCGTTTTAGGATTTTCAATCAAAGCCCTGCGGATCGGGTAGTTCTTGACCCATTCTTTATTGGCACAGATAAGCCGCATGACTTCATCGTTCGGCGAACACGATTTAATGATGGTCAACACCTCCGCCTCGGTGATACGGGGGTTTTTGATAACACCACTACTGACCAGCTTGTTGGCATCCTTGACGAGTATCTTGCGCCACTCCTTATCGCCGGTCAGGGCCATCTTTATCTTCTCGCCGATCCCCATCGCCTGGGCCAGTGAATACTTGCTGAGATATTCCTCGCCATCTTCCTCGACGGAGCTGTCCTCATCGATCTCATCCGGCTCACCGACCTGTTCCCGAGCATCTTCAACAGCGTGAGAAGACAGCGGCCCGGGGTCTTCTTGCGGCGTACCGACCGGCATGGATAAATCGGCCGCTTGGGCATCAAGCAGCGTTCTGGTTGGCTCGGCCAGTTCAGGGAGCGCCAGCAGGCCAGCCCGTACGGAAGGGATAGTACCGTACACCTGGGCAACGCTATGGAGCACCAAGGGATGAAGCCCCCCCTCTTGTAGGGCAACGCAAACCAGCTCCGGCCCCAGACGCGCCAGCGTACCACGGGCCAGATCACGCACGCGGGAATCTTGGTCTTTGCCGAGACAAAACAGCAAGAGCACCTGCTCGCGGGGGGGGAGGTCGGGCTGGCCTCCCCCCCCGCGCAGACGCACTTCCAACGGCGTGCCAGGTCGGAGGAACCCTGCCACAGCGGCCGGAATCGTTATTTTGATCGGTTCTGCCACTCGCTGCAGCCGTTACTCAAGAGACGGCGTACCGATTCCCGCCTGCTTCAGCTTCTTCAGGGCCCCCTCGGCAACAGTCCGGTTGGTAAAGGTACCTGCGGTCAGCTTGCGGGTAGGCACCCCCACCTGACTCTTCTGGATGTTCACCTTAATACCGCTGGCAGCCAGCCGCTGTTGTTCAGCACGGGCGCTCTCCAGTTGCGCATACGAACCGGCAAACACCTCATGCTTTGCCCCCTTCTGGATGGCAAAACCATCGCCGGCCTGTTTTTTTAGCAGTTCAACCGCCTGCTGGGCAGCCCCCCGGTCGACGTACTCACCATACTTCAGGCGGTACATGGTGGTCAGGCGACGTTGCCCCGTGGTCATTGCAGGCGTCAGACCGGCACCCTTGACCTTGGCCATGTCAGCCGCCAGACGCTCCTCAAGCACATAGGATCCGACTACCACGGTCCATGGTCCGCCGAGCTTGGCGGACGCCGTTGCCTTGACTGCCCGCTTTGCTGCAACCGGCTTCTTGGTGGCAACCCGACCATGCACCTTCTTGGCTACAGTTGCCGCTTTTGGCGATTCAACCGACGCTTCTGGTTTCGGGGCGACAGGTTTTACGGCTGCTGTACCCGCCTTGTGCTTATCGGTTTTCTCTGACGGAATTGCCGGTTTTGCGGCCAGTTGCTTGGCCGGAGGAGACGCGACCGGTTTCACCGGCTTGGCAGGCCCAGGCGCTGACTGGGCTGGAGCAGGCTTGGTGATCGGGGGAGTGGCCGGCTGCGGTGCAGTCGAGGCTGCGGTGCCTGGCATCGCAGCTGACGGTGCAGGGGCTGACGCCCCCTCGCGTGCCGGTAGCGGCTGTTTTACCATCTGTGGCACCGGCTGAGGCGGCGGTGCCGGCTGTTCCTGCGGACGGATCAGACCGGTAAAGAAATACAGGTAGCCAAATCCCCCTAGCAGCAACAGAAGCACGATCAGCAGAACGGTCTGACGACCTTTGTCTTGTCCCTGCGGGGCGTCGTTCTCATACCCCTTTTCAAATTTAAAATCCATGCTCGACCTCCAGTTCTAATAGACATGAATATGCGCTATTCTTTGCGTGCTGCCGCCGATTCAACGATCACCTTCTGGGCCAAATGGGTCGGCACCTCTTCATAGTGGGAAAATTCAGTACTGAACAGACCGCGGTCACTGGTCATCGACTTAAGGTCGTTCGAATAGGCCAGAACCTCCGACATCGGCACCACGGCTTTGATCCGTTGCGAGTTGGCCATCGGCTCAACCCCTACAACCTTGCCACGTCTGGCGTTCAGATCCCCGATCACATCACCCATATACTCATCCGGCACCGTCACAAAGAGGTTGACGATCGGCTCCAGAATCACCGGTTTGCACTGTTCCATCGCCTTCTTAAACGCCATTGAACCCGCCACCTTGAAGGCCATCTCCGACGAATCTACCGTATGGAACGAACCATCGTAGAGGGAGACCTTGAAATCGACCACCGGATAGCCGGCCAGGAAGCCATCCTCTGCGGCCTCCTGTATCCCCTTGTCTACCGCCGGAATATACTGGCGCGGAATAACACCGCCAACGATCTTATCCTCAAAGATGTAACCTTCTCCCCGGCTGGCGGGGCTCATCTCGATCCAGCAGTCGCCGTACTGGCCACGGCCGCCGGATTGTTTCTTATATTTGCCCTGTACCTTGGTCGTGCCGCGAACGGTTTCCAGATACGGCACCTTTGGGGTCTTAAGCAGCACATCCACGTTAAACTTACGCTTCATCTTCTCCACGATCACATCCAGGTGGACCTGCCCCAGGCCGGAGATAATGAACTCCTTGGTCTGGGGATCGCGGTGAGATTGCAGGGTCGGCTCCTCTTCGATCATCCGGTGGAGGGCGCCATGAATCTTGTCCTCGTCGGCCTTGGTCTTGGGTTGGATGGCGTAGGAGATCACCGGCAGCAGCTGTTTGGCCGGCTCATAGACGATCTGGTTGTTAGAATCGCACAGGGTATCACCGGTGATCGTCTCTTTCAGTTTGGCCACCGCCACGATATCGCCGGCGAAGGCCTGTTTGAGCGGTTTCTGTTTCTTTCCTTCCAATTCGTAGATCTGGCCGATCCGTTCCTCTACTCCCTTGGTGGAGTTGAAGATGACGGAATCAGAATTGAGTGTCCCGGAGTAGATCCGGAAGACGGTAATCTTGCCGGTATAGGGGTCGGAGGTGGTCTTAAAGACCTGGGCCGAGAACGGCTCCTTCTCGTCCGGGCCACGCTCAATCAGTTCGTTGGTCTTGGGGTTGGTGCCGAACGCCTTGGTACGGTCCAAGGGGGACGGCAGAAAATCACAGACCGCCTGCAACAGCTGCTTGACCCCCACGTTAAGTGTCGCAGCGCCGCACAGCACCGGGGTGAAGGTATTGCGCATGGTACCGATCCGCAGGCCGTCCAAAATCTCCTCTTCGGTCAACTCGCCGGTCTCCAGGTATTTCTCGGTCAGGGCATCGTAGGCCTCGGCCACGATTTCGACCATATGTTCCCGCAACCGCTGCGCTTCTTCAAGGTACTCGGCGGGGATGGCGATCTCCTCACATGTGCCGGAGCCGTCCTTGGCGTACCTGCAGGCCTTCATCCGCACCAGATCAACCACCCCTTCGAAGGCATCCTCGGCACCGATCGGCATCTGAACAGCCACACCGCGCGCTTTCAGACTCTTCTCCATATCATCGATGGCCCGCAGGAAGTTGGCCCGTTCCTTGTCCATCTTGTTGACAAAGGCGATGCGGGGAATCTCGAACTCGTTGGCCCATTCCCAGACCTCCTCGGTCTGGACCTTGACCCCCGAAATGGCGGACAGGATCACCACCGCACAATCCAGGGCGCGCATACAGGCACGGGTATCGCCGATAAAATCGCCATATCCGGGGGTATCCACAAAGTGAATCGAATGGCTATTCCATTCGCAATGGTCAAAGGCCGACGAGATCGAAAACTTGCGTTTGATCTCCTCAGGCTCGAAGTCCATGGCTGAGGTGCCGTCGTCTACGCGGCCAAGACGGTCGATCATGCCGGTGTTAAACAGTATCGCCTCGGCCAGCGACGTCTTGCCGGCCCCACCGTGTGCCACAATTCCCAGGTTGCGGATCTTCTCGGTTGGATACGTCCCCATGCGCTGCCTCCTTATCCGATTGGTGATAGAGGTGTATGACAACTGCCAGGAATTACCGGTTACGCTCGTACAGTATCCTCAAACCATCTAACGTAAGAAACTCGTCGACCTCCTCAATGCATTTTGATTCGACTGCGATCAACGGTGCCAGACCGCCGGTGGCGATCACCTTGGGCTGATCGCGACTTTCTGCCGTGATCCGTTCCACAATGCCGTCCACCAACCCCACGTAGCCGTAAAAGATACCGGCCTGCATCGAATTGACGGTATTTTTGGCAATGACTTGGGGCGGACGGCAGATATCAACCCGGGGCAGCTTGCTGGCTCGCTTAAAAAGCGCCTCCAGAGAAATCGCCAGACCGGGCGCTATGGCGCCTCCGCAGTACTCTCCCTTGCTGTTGATATAATCAAAGGTGGTGGCGGTGCCGAAATCGACGATAACCAAGGAGGTGTGATGTTTCTCGAAACCGGCCACGGCATTCACGATCCGATCGGCCCCCACCTCGCGGGGGTTGTCATACTGGATAGGCATGCCGGTCTTGATGCCGGGGCCGACCACGTAGGGAGTCAGGGTAAAGAAATCGCGGCAGAGCGTCTCTAACACACCGGTTAAGGGAGGCACCACGGATGAGATGATTATCGCCTTGATCTGGCTGAAGGTTATACCGGTTAACGTAAACAGGTCATGAAACAATATCCCGTACTCGTCCGAGGTCCGGGCCTTGTCCGTCGAGACGCGCCAGTGCCGTAGCAGTTGCTGGTTGTTGTAGATTCCCAGCACAATATTGCTATTACCAACATCAATGACCAGAAGCAATCGCGCCTCTCCTTCCCTGTCTCACACCACAGTCACATCGCCGCTCATGACCCGTTCTAGGCGGCCATCCGGCAGCAGCAGCAGCAAGGCGCCATCGTGATCGATACCGGCAAAGGGGCCTTGTAAGGTTTGTGCCCCCATCGCCACCGACACCTGCCGGCCAAAGGCATTGCAGCGTTGTGCCCATTCAGCCCGTACCGGACCGAAACCGACCGAGAGGAAGCGGGAGTATTCCTCGTTCAGTTCCGTCAGCAATCTGGTCACAAACGGCATGCGCGGCACCATCCGGCCGGTGGCGAGGGCCAGTGAAGTGGCCGGATAACGCAGATCAACCGGAAACTGGTCAGCCGTCATGTTCAGATTGGCCCCGATTCCCAGTACCACAAACCCGACACGATCGGTCTCGGCGCTCATCTCGTTCAACAGACCGGCCACCTTGCAGCCGTCCACCAGCAGGTCGTTGGGCCATTTGATGGCAGGCTTGAGCCCGGTCTGTACCTCAATCGTCCGTGCCACGGCCACGGCAGACAGGAAGGTAAGTTGCGGCGCGTCATAGGGAGGCAGTGGCGGCCGCAGGATTACCGACAGGTAGAGATTGACCCCACCCGGCGAGGCCCACTGGCGCCCCAGACGCCCCTTACCGGCTGTCTGGCGCTCAGCCAGTACCACGGTCCCCTCGAGCGCACCTGCCTCAGCCAATCGAAACGCCTCGACGTTGGTGGAACCGGCCTCTTCCAGACAGACGATCCGCTGACCGACCCGGCTGCCGAGCGGCAATCCGGCCACGATCTGATCGGCCGTCAGCAGATCGGGCTGGCTCACCAAACGGTACCCTTGCGAAGGGATCGCCTCAATGCCGTAACCGGCGGCACGCAGGGTCGCAATCCGCTTCCAGACCGCCGTGCGTGACATCCCCATACTACGCGAGAGCTGTTCACCGGATACAAAGCCGTCAGCCGTTTCCAACAAGCGTAGCAGTTCGTTCTGTACAAACCGGGGCGGCACAGGCTCAGTCCAAGAGCATCGAGATATCGGCCGCCCTGGGCGAATGGGTCAGGGCTCCCACCGAGATGATATCCACACCGGTCTCGGCAATGGCTCGCACCGTATCCAGGTTGACCCCGCCCGAGGCCTCTACCAGCACCCGCCCTGCAATCAGCGCAACACAGGAGCGCATGGTGGCGCAATCCATGTTGTCCAGCATGATGATGTCGGCCCCGGCGGCCAGCGCCTCTTCAACCTGGGCAACCGTCTCGGTTTCCACCTCGATCTTGAGCGTGTGGGGGATATAGGAACGCGCCCGGCTGACTGCCGCCGTGATGCCACCAGCCGCCGCAATATGGTTCTCCTTGATCAGAATACCGTCATACAGGCCGGTGCGATGGTTGATCCCGCCACCCACCCGTACGGCGTATTTTTCCAGCATCCTGAGGCCTGGCGTGGTCTTGCGGGTGTCCACGATACGGGCCGCTGTCCCGGCTACGGCAGCAACATAGCGGGACGTCAGGGTGGCGATCCCGCTCATCCGCTGCAACAGGTTGAGCGCCACCCGTTCTCCCTGCAACAGAGCTGCGGCATCACCCGACATACGGGCGATCGCCGCCCCTTGGACGACCGTTGTACCGTCGGCCACAACCCCCTCAAAGTGAACCGCCGAATCGAGCAGAGAAAAAACCCGCGCAGCCACCTCGATACCGGCCAGTACAAACGACTCTTTGGCGATCATCCTGCCTATGGCGTGACGTTTCTCAGACACACAGGCTTGGGTGGTCAGATCACCGGTATGGATATCTTCCTGAAGGGCGTGGCGGATAAGATTATCAAGGTCGATAGTCAGCATTAAGGCCTTTCTGCAGACAGTAAATAGAATTTTTTATAGCACAGCTCCCTAGTACCCGCAACCGCATTCAGACGGTGCCTGGCAACGACTGACGGCCGTATACGTCCTGTATACGATTTGCTGTTGACATACCTGCGGACGATTTTTATAGTATGCCGTTCAAAAATACACTTTCTGCACAGGGAGCTTCACCTATGAACGGGCGTATCCGCACTCTGATTGCCGTCGCAGCCATGATGCTGCTCACCGTCCCGGCACTGGCCAAGGACATCCGCTTCACCTTCAAGAATGCCCCGGCCGTCGTCTTCAGTCATGACATCCACCTGGCCCAAAACAGGGATTGTAAGACCTGCCATAGCCGCATCTTCGACATATCGAAGCGTCAGACCTTCACCATGGCTGAAATGGAACACGGCAAGTCGTGCGGTGCCTGCCACAACGGCAGAAAGGCATTCAGCGTTGCCACCGACAAAGACTGCCTACGCTGCCACGGTGCGGTGCCCTCGGCTACTGTTTTCCGGGTAAAAGTCGGGAATGCCACCTTCAGCCACGATTCACATGTAAACGGCAAGGGTATCGGCTGCAAGAGCTGCCACAATGCTGGACCGCAACGCAGCGGCGTGACCATGGCCCAAATGGAGAAAGGCAAGTCGTGCGGCGCCTGCCACAATGGTAAACGGGCGTTCACGGTTGCAGCCAACTGCGGCTCCTGCCACCGCGGTCTGGCGACCAAGACCCTCAAGTACACGGCAAAACCGGTCAATGACGCCGTGTTCAGCCATGACTTCCACACCCAGGTTTACAAATGCAACGACTGCCACACCAAAAAATTTGATTATCGCCAGGGCTCCCGCAAGGCCACCATGGCCGAAATGGAGAAGGGCAAGTCGTGCGGGGTCTGTCATAATGGTAAGACCGCCTTCGCTGCCAGCGGCGATTGCAACAAATGCCACGTCGGCTTCAAGCCGGCCAACCTGACCTTTAAAGACAGCCATGGCACGGTGGTTGGTTACTTCAACCATGACTTCCATACCGCAGCCTTCCAGTGCAAGGACTGCCATACCAAGCTGTTCCCCTATGCAACGAACAAGAAGATGAACATGGCCGAGATGGCGCAAGGCAAGTACTGCGGTGCCTGCCACGACGGCAAGACCGCCTTCTCCACCAAGGGCGATTGCGTTAGATGCCATAAGAAGTAACCAACTTAAGTCGTATCAAGACATAAAAAGGCGCCGCCCGGTCTCGGGCGGCGCCTTTTTATGTCGGCAGAGTACCGACCTCGATACGCCAACGATCAGCGTTCCTTACGCCGCTCCGTCACATAACTGCTGCCGTTATTCTGCTTGGCCAACTTTTTGAGATCAGCTGCCACCTCGGCTACTCGGGCCGCATGGGTGATGCCGGAATAATCCATCGGTACGATGGCGATGGAGACCGCCAGCAACGGGATATGCTCCTCTTCCCCCTTACGGTTATGGGCCAGATAGTACCCCTTCTGCTTGGTCGGTTCGTCAAACAGGGTCTGCACAATCTGGTCGAAATGGGCGATCACGGTCTTGCAGACCTGTTCGGCACGTTCCCGCGGCACAATGAACACGAAATCATCACCGCCGACATGACCGCAAAAACCACCTCCGGCCTCCCGCACCGTGTTGGATATGATCCTGGCCAGCATCCGGATCACCTCGTCGCCGTGAGAAAAACCGTACACATCATTGTAGGGCTTGAAGTGATTGATATCGACGTAGCAGACCGCCAACGGCCACCCCATCGATTCTTCAATGGCCCGCTGTATGGAGGTGTTACCCGGCAGACGGGTAAGCGGGTTGTTATCGAAGATGCGCTTGATTCTGGTCAACGAGAGGGTAATCCGACTGAACAGTTCGCTGAAACTAATCGGCTGACTGATAAAATCATCCAGCGGAAAGTCGGTCCACGATTCCTGTTCGGCGCTGATCGGAAAGATGCCGATAATCGGGATCGGGCTGAAGAAACTGTCGCTTCGCACGGTCAGCAACATCTCACGGCAACCGGTGCAGGGGGATGAAAAATCGACAATGATAAGGTCGGGAGGGTCGGAATAAAAGGCCCCCAGGGCGGTAGAACTCTTGTCGACCACCATCACCTGATAGCCCTTGCTCTGCAGCCGCAGTTGCAGCAGCGCAACTGCCGACTGATCACTGGAGATCAGTGCGATTCTAGGTTTCGATGGTATCGGCAATCTGCATCTCCAGGCTGAAGTTCTTAACCTCGATCAGTTTGTCCTCCAACTCGACAACCATCTCTTCCAGCATTTTTTCGTCCAATTTGAGGATGTCCCAGGCCATTGGGTGGATGGCGGGGACATACGGTTCGCCACTATCGCCAAAGCCGCTGGCCTTGATGAGAACATCGGCAAGATGTACCACCGCGGTCTTGACGCGGTGATCCTCCGACAACGTCAGATCATGGTGGCAGGCGATCGGTTCAGAAAGTTTTTCAGGCAAAAACCAGCTCTTGGCCAGCCATCCTCCCACTTCGGCATGGTCGGTATCGAGTACCTGCCGTTCAGCATCCCGGATATACAACTGATCCGCCTTGATCCTCCGCCGGATCTCAAGCACACCGTCAGCACACTTTAGGCCGATAATGACCTTGCCAATATCGTGCAAAAGGCCGGCGGTAGCGATCTCCTCCACCTCATGGATACCCAGTTTCTTGGCTATGATGTTCGCCGCGGTGGCGGCTCCCAAGGAATGTTCCCACAGCCCGACGCTGTTTTTTTCCATGATCTCAAAGATAGAGGAGGACAAGGCCAGGGATTTTACCACGTTGACCCCCAACAGGATCATGGCGTTACTTATGGTTGAAACCCGGTAAAAACCGTAGGAAGGCGAGTTGGCCAATCGCAGGATCCGGGCCGACAGTACCTGATCCGACGAGACGATACGGGCCATCTCCTGTACCGAGGCCTTGTCGTTCTCCGAGAGGGAGTTCAGTTTGGTAATGACACCAGGCAATGTCGGCAATGTCTTGGTGTCCATAATAATTTTTTTAAGATCACTGCGCCGGTCGTCCACCGTCATCCCCCATCATGGCTGTAATGTGCCTGCGGTATACGCCCAAAAGCAGCTGATTGTAACGATTCTCTCCCACCTTGACAAAACGCCGATCGAGATCCGTCAACTGTTCCTCCAGTGAACGATCTCCCTCCTGCTGGACCGGATGGCCTTCCACATAAACCGATTGGACACCAAGGTGAGACAACCGGCCGATCAGGCTGTCGGTCAGGGTGGTGCCTTTACCGCAAATAGGAATACCGGCAGGGCTGTCATTACGGAACACATCCCGGGCCAGCACCATCTCGGCCTGCGCCAGGTTGAGCGGTATCTTTTGCATACTATTCCTGTGCCCTTCGAAAAATACGTACTGTTTTTTATATAGAAACAAAGCCGCCACAATGTCAAACAGACAATTCCGACCTTATCTATAAAACTCAGAGACGGGCAGGACCACCTGCGGCATTAAGATAACGCGCCATCAGCCGGCGTTCGGCGGCAAAGCTCAGCAGCAGTGGGACGGCGACTGCTGAAAAGATCAGGCCACAACCGAACCACTCGCGGGGCGAAAGCCGCTCCCCTAACACCAAAAGCCCTGCCAAAAGACTCCAGACCGGATCCAGGGTATAGATTAATCCGGCCTGGACAGGCGTTACGTAGCGTTGGTACCGATTCTGCAAGGTAAAACAGACTACGGTGGGAAACAGGGCACAATAGACCACCGATTCAATCCCCTGGGCTGACGGTAGTGCCAGCCGGGCATGCAGCAAAACCACCGCCACGCCGGCCAAAAACGCCACCATGCCGAACTGTACCAGTGAGACCAGATAGACGTCCTCGTCTTTCAACACCTTTGAGACGCTCAGGATATGTACGGCGATCAGAAATGCGCATACCGTGGAAATCAGATCGCCCCGGTTAAATCCCTCCCCACCGCAAGCCAACAGGGCAATCCCCACCCCCGCCAGAACCATCCCCAGCAGGTTGTATCTGCTAATTTTATCATGCCACAGGGCCTTGGCTATCACGGGGATGAACAGGACGAACAGGTTGTTGATCACACCGGCCCGCGAGATGCTGGTCCCCTGGACGCCGAACACAAAGGTCAGATTGCTGACCCCCAAGGCCGTCCCTACAATCAACCCGCGCCGCACCGTTGTGCGGTCGAGCCGGTGCAGGCGTGGTAGACAGACCAGCCCCAGCAGCAGGGTCGCCAGCGAAAAACGCAGCAGCACAAAGACGGGGGGGGATATCTCCCGCACGCCGATCTTCGTGAATAAAAAGCTCCCTCCCCACAGAAAGGTGGTCAGTATCAGCGAAAAAAGTATTCTCCCCTGCGAGGGAGCTGCTTGTTCACTCAAACGTGACATATCAGCTAGCCCAAACGGTAATGTTTCCGGAGCGGCTGCAGCACCTCCCAACGGCAGGAACTGCCGGCCGGAAGCAGCACCAGATCGCCGGCACCGATCTCTATCGGCGCACCGCCATCAGCAGGAGTTATCACCGCCCTACCCTCCAGAAGGTAACAGACTTCACGCCGTTCATAGGTCTGATCGAATGCCGACGCCTCACAACACCAGATCGGCCAGTCGGCCACGCCTAGCCGCTCCAACTGCCCGGTTGACGGACGTTGTTCCACCATAATCGGGGCCATCAGTCCTCCCTGTTCCTCTTCCAATGCAGCGCCAGCCAGACCGTTTCACGCTCGGGATCCGTCCAGTCCACCCGGTGCCGGCAACGGGCCGGCAGATGGAGCCAGTCCCCCGGCCTTAAGCGCCGGGTAGCTCCATCAACGAATTGCACAGACGCTTCTCCGGCAAGCACCAGCACCCATTCGTCCTGCTCTTGATCATACCAATACCCCGCGGGGGTCACCTGTCCCAGCGAGACAATCCGTTCAAGCCGGATGTCACCCTGTTCAAGCAGAACCTGTGATACCTCCCCCTGCCGAGCATCAGGCAGATCAGACAAGAGATTCATCCGTCACCTCAGGGTAATCCCGCCTCAGTGCAGCCCGTACAGGGGACATGCAGCGAAATCGCGGTTGTATTCTACAAAAACTACGTTAAAATATGTCGCTACTGCACCATTGCAAAGGAGTTACGCCATGCCCCCAAAAGATCGCGATCTGGTGAGCTGCCTTGAAGAACTGGAAACAACCCGTTTTGAACAGCTTATCGCAGATGATCGTTTCAAAGACAACCCCTTGTTACCCGAACTGCGCCAGCTTCATGAACTGTATCGTACCCTGGCCCAACGTACCGAGCGCATGGCCCGCGAAAAGGGTAGACTTGAATCCCAGTTGGCCGACATAAGCCGTTCCCTCGAACTGGCCACCAGGATTGATGCCATGACCGGTCTGGCCAACCGGCGGGCCATCATGGAAAAGATCGACCAAGAGTTCAGCCGGGCCCATCGTCACCAACGGACCGCCTCGATTGTGCTGGCCGACCTGGACAACTACAAGCTGATAAACGATACCCACGGCTACAATACCGGCGATGACGTGCTCGTGGAGGTAGCCCGAGTCCTACGGGGCTGCGTCCGCAGCGAAGACATCTGTGCCCGCTGGGGGGGAGAGGAATTTCTGCTCCTGCTGCCTGAAACACCCCTGGAAGGGGCCCTGGCAGTAGCCAACAAGATCCGGGAGTCGATCGCCATGACGCTCTTTTCCGCCAACCGCCATGGCATCAGACTGACGGCCAGCCTGGGGGTCTGCGAATACCGTCCCGACCAGAACATCTTCGAGGCGATCAAACGGGCGGACCAGGCCCTGCATCAGGCCAAACTGGCCGGAAAGAACCGGGCGCTGGTGGCACCCTGAGGCATCCGCCCTAGGGTTTATGGCCCACCTCCCAACCGGCCACCGGGCCGGGCTGCACCACGAACAAGGGATGGGGCCTGGGGGATGCCAACCCTTCGAGCCCTGCCAGCCAAACCGGAGCACGGATCAGCAGCTTCTTCCGCAAATGTTCCCCTTCGTACCGCAACTGGCCATCGGTCACCTCCATACAGGCCGCCACCTCCCCGGAGGCTATCTTGCCAGCATCAAAACGATACCCGCGTCGTGCCGCCTCGACCTGGACCTCCCGCAGATAGGCGGCAATAGCGGCCAGCGGAGCAGGTGACAGGCGAAAACGCTGCAACTGCGGGTGATGGGTATACCCCTGGGTCATGCCGGCCAAGACCGCCTGGGCCAGCAGGCCTTCGCGCCACAACGCTACCAATCCGCGCTGATCAAGATACACCGGGTGCAGACTCCACAGTCGCACAAACGAACCCTCCCTCTTCGCCCGCTGCCGATTGTCTGCACAGCGGTATCCACAGATATTCCAGCGGACACCCCCCTGCTGCCGCCCGACACAAAGCTTCAATTACGCCGCGGCCAGCAGGGCAGCGCCCAACAGGCCGGCATCGTCTCCAAGCGAGGCTCTTCGGATCTGTACACCGCGCAGTATCTGGGGAAAAGTGCGCTGGTGCAACGTCGCGGTCAATGCCGGTTCCAGCAGATCATAACTTGCAGAGACACCGCCACCAATCACAATACCATCCAGATTGAGGGTATTCAGCAAACCGGCCAGGGCGATCCCCAGATAGATGCCCGCCTGTTGAAAAAGCTGGCGAACCCCCTCATCGCCGCCCCTAGCCAGAGACGCCAGCAGTTCCGGCGCTCGCCCCCCTCCAAAACGGCTCAATGCCGTTGCCGAGACATACTGTTCCAGGCATCCGCAGTTACCGCATGGGCAGGGATGCCCGTCCGGGTTAACGGTGGTATGCCCAAATTCGGCGGCAAACCCGGCAGTCCCCTCCCAGAGCTGTCCATTGAGGATCAGACCACTGCCCACACCGGTACCAAGCGTTACCACCAGCACCGAATTAAAGCCGCGCCCGGAGCCGTACCGAAATTCTCCCAAGGCGATCAGATTGGCATCGTTGGCACAACGGACCGGCAGCCCCAGGCGCTGTTCCAGACAATCCCGCAGGGCAATGCCCTCAAGCGCCGGCATATTGACCGACGAATGCACCCACCCCTGCCGGTCGATGAGCCCTGGCACCCCCACGCCCACCGCCTGTATCGGCGCCCCCAACGAGGCGGCTGTGTTCTGCAGACGACGCACCTCGTCAACCAACCGCTCCAGAAACGACTCACGCCCCTTGTGTATGTCACTTAGTACGCGGAATCGGCGCATAATCTCACCATCAGCGCCGATCAATGCCCCGCGCAGATTGGTTCCACCCACATCAATCCCAATAAGACTACTTGCCCTCTCAGACACAAGGCCTCCGCAGGTACGCAAAATCCGTATAGTTATACTGTAATCCAGCACGGAAGCCCACGCAACCGGCCAATGGACAAAATAGAATAATTTTTTACTGATTGTTGATTGCGCTTGACAGGGGGGAGGTGATCGGCTTAGTGTTCTTTAGCCTAAGTAAATAACATGGTGTTTTTCTTGATTAAATCAACAATTTTTTTACCAAAACTAAATTCCGGAGGCATGCTAACCGATGGCCAAAATCAAGGGTGCACTTGACTATCATTCGATGGGACGAAAAGGAAAGATCGAGGTTATCTCCACCAAGCCCTGCCTGACCGCTACAGACCTTTCGCTTGCCTACTCGCCAGGCGTCGCCGAGCCCTGCCTGGCGATCGAGAAAAACCCCGATGACGCTTACAAATATACCGCCAAGGGCAATCTGGTGGCCGTGGTGTCAAACGGCACCGCCGTGCTGGGGCTGGGCAATCTGGGAGCCCAAGCCAGTAAACCGGTTATGGAGGGCAAGGGGGTTCTCTTCAAGCGTTTTGCAGATATCGATGTCTTTGATATCGAACTCAACACCGAGAATCCCGACGAGATCATCAAGGCCTGCCAGTTGCTGGAACCGACCTTCGGCGGCATCAACCTGGAGGACATCAAGGCCCCTGAATGCTTCTACATCGAAGAGGAACTAAAGAAGACCATGCAGATACCGGTCTTCCACGATGACCAGCACGGCACCGCCATCATTTCATCCGCTGCGCTGATCAACGCCCTGGAACTGGTGGGCAAAAAGATCGAAGACATACGGATTGTGGTCAACGGCGCCGGCGCCTCGGCCAACTCCTGCGCCAAGCTGGCCATCGCCCTGGGCGTCAAGCCCAACAACATGATCATGTGCGACACCAAAGGGGTCATCTACAAAGGGCGCACGGAAGGCATGAACCCCTACAAGGCCCTGTTTGCCGCCGACACCCCCTTCCGTACCCTGGAGGAGGCGGCCAAAGGGGCGGACGTCCTGTTCGGCCTCTCCGCCAAGGGGGCCTTTACCGCCGACATGGTGCGCAGCATGGCACCCAACCCGATCATCTTTGCCATGGCCAACCCCGATCCGGAGATCACCCCCGACGAGGCCCGCGCCGCCCGGGGCGACGTGATCATTGCCACCGGCCGCTCCGACTACCCCAACCAGGTTAATAACGTGCTGGGCTTCCCGTTCATCTTCCGTGGTGCCCTGGATGTCCGCGCAAAATGTATCAATGAAGAGATGAAACTAGCAGCCGTGCAGGCCCTGGCAAAACTGGCCCGTGAAGAGGTACCGGACTCGGTCAGCAAGGCCTACGGCAACGTCAAATTTTCTTTCGGCAGGGAGTACATCATCCCCAAGCCGTTCGATCCCCGCGTCCTGCTCCACGTGGCCCCCGCCATCGCCCAGGCCGCCATGGACAGCGGCGTTGCCCGCCAACCGATCGAAGACATGGCCAAGTATGTCGAACACCTTGAGTCATCCCAGGGCAAGTCGAAAGAGATCATGCGGATGATCATCAACAAGGCCAAGAGTGAACCCAAACGGATCGCCTTCCCCGAGGGAGACAACGAGAAGATCCTGCGGGCGGCCCAGTTTCTGGTTGAGGAGGAGATCGCCACACCGATCCTGATCGGCAATGGCGACAAGATCCGCGAAAAGATCGTCGAACTGGGACTGGAACTGAACGGCGTCCAGATCGTCGACACCGAGACCTCAGACTATACCGAGACGTACGCCCAGGAACTGTTCCGCCTGCGGCAGCGCCGTGGCATCACCGAAAGCGAGGCGCGGCGGATCATGCGCCGTAAGTCACGTAACCACTTCGGCGCCATGATGGTCCGCATGGGTGACGCCGATGCCATGCTGTCGGGCATCGACGCCCACTATCCTGAGACGATCCGCCCTGCGCTGGAGGTGGTGGGCAAGCAGGAAAACCTGGCCTCCGTGCACGGCATGTACATGATGGTCTTCAAAAAGGGCATCTACTTCATGGCGGATACCACGGTGGAGATCGAGCCCTCTCCTGAGGAGCTTGCGGAAACGGCCATTTTGACGGCAAGCAACGTCAAGGTATTCGATGTTGAACCACGGGTGGCCATGCTCTCCTTCTCCAACTTCGGTTCGGTACAGCATCCGCATTCCGAGAAGGTGCGCCGGGCCGTGCAGATCGTCAAAGAACGGGCACCTGACCTGATCGTGGATGGCGAGATGCAGGCCGATACCGCCGTGGTGCAAGAACTGCTGGACAACTACCCCTTTTCCAAACTGCGTACGCCGGCAAACATCCTGATTTTTCCCGATCTGGATGCCGGCAACATCGCCTACAAGCTGCTTGCCCGGCTGGGCGGCGCCGAGGCGATCGGCCCCATCCTGATGGGGATGAAAAAACCGGTGCACGTCCTGCAGCGGGGCGACGATGTAAACGACATCATTAATATGGCGGCCATTGCCGTCGTAGATGCCCAGACCCGTTCCTAACCCCACCCCTACACGGCCGGGGACGACCATACAGGTTTTCCCCGGCCGCACCACTCCCCACAAAAATCAAATACTTTTTGACAGCACCATAAAATTATTATACTTTTAGCGGAATTTATCGTCGCTATCCCCAACCAACTGACACCATGCTGGAGGCCTTCCTATATGTTTCAGCTCCCAAAGGGCAATCCCCTTTTTGAAAATCTGGCCGTTACCAAACTGAAACTACCTGACGTGGCCACTAAGCTGGCAAACGGCAGTTTTACCGGCTATGCCAACTTCACGTTCCCTGACGCGACCGGCATCTTGGTCTTCGAATCGGGCAAACTCGTCAGCACCTTTTTCAAGGCACAGCAGGGCCAGACGCTGAACGATTTCGAGGCCATGGCTGCCCTGGCGGAACAGATGGTCACCAGCGGCGCCGGCACCATGGATGTCTATCGCCTGTCCAAGGACCTGACCATGTGTGTGCATGCCCTGCTGCAGGGCGAGGTACTCTACCGTTCGCAGGAACTGGCCCTGATTGACATCAAATCATTGCTGGAACGGGTCAAGAACGAGCAGATGAACGGCTGCCTGCGGATATATACCGATGAAAAATCAGCAATGATCTTCTACAAGGAAGGCGATCCTCTGGGATTTTTTCATGACGGCTCCCAGGACATTGAGGCATCACCGGGCGAATCCCAGCAATTGGCGCAGGACCCCCGGGCAAAACTGGACCTGTACACCTCGGTCAGCGCGGACGAATTAATGTCCCACGATCTTTTGGACGTCATCAATGTGCTCAAGATATGGGAGGCCGCCGTTGCCCGTCGGCAGGCGGAACTGGACCGCCTGAACCGCGAACTTGCGGACAAGGACCGAATGCAATCGATCAGGCTGGTGAATGATCTCGAACAACAGATCCGCACCATGTACATACAGTATGTCGGCAACGTAGGACGCGGCATTGTCGATAAAGAGCTGACCACTGCAGGCGGCAACAGCTGCCTGCTCGATCAGGAACGCACAGACCAATTTCTGACAGCACTGGAGAAGGCCGCAAAACTGCTGATTAGCGTCAAGAAGATTGCCGAAATGAGGGAAAAGATCTCTGCCCTGCTGGCCCACCAGGCACGGGCCTAAGCCTACTGTTACTACGTACCCGGGGGGTCACGATGGAATTATTGTTGGAGCAACTGCAAGGTATTCCGACGATCTATGTTGTCCAGCTTGTCTTCTGGCTGATTGCCGGCCTGATAAGCTTCCTGTTCAGTTTGGGCAACGCCAGGATCTGGACCAGCATCTCGATAGGTTTCTTCCTGATCCTGATCAGCCAGTTCTATATGCTGAACAAGTTATTCCAAACGCCCACCACCGCGGCTTTCAGCTATATCACCGGGACCATCGCCATCATGCTGATCACCCACGGCTTCCTCGATTATTACGTCTTTTGCCGGACCTTTGAGATCGCCGGGCGCAAACAGACGGTCTATCTGACCACCATACTGCTGCTGCTCTTGTCATGGATCTTTTTGATCATCAACCCGGAGCCGAGCATGTTCACGGTCCGCAACGTCAAGATGGTGGAGAACGCCATCTGGGTCTTTCTGTCCCTTATGAACCTGGAAATCATCCGCAAGATCTACGTTGCCATCAAGGACTCACCGATCGCCAAGGCCTTCCTCTGCTTTGGCGCAGTCTTCGTGCTTATCTTTCTCTGGAAGGGGTCGGAGCTGTACCTGCAGGTCTTCCAATGGGATCGCCTGTGGGGGAATATCGCCTTCAAACTGGACCTGGATCAAGTCGGCCTCAACCTTGATCTCAAGCTGGATGACAGCGATGAATACTGGAGACGCATCCATCTCGCACGCGAGGTCTACGACTACGCCGGCCTGCTGGCCGCCATGGCGGTCTCAACCACGTTCGGCTTCCTGTATAAACTGCTCAAATAACCTCTGCTTTCACCTACCAACACAAAGCCCCGTCACCTGAAGGTGAGCGGGGCTTTGTTGTGTTCTTACCACTACATGGCTACGAACTGGTACTTGGCCACTATTTTTCCAGGTCGAATCCCAGCAGGTCGTCTTCGTCAAAATCAAAGACGTCGGCGCTATCACCTGATTGCTTAAGGCGGGCAGTGACATCACGAAAGGCCGGATTGGACGCCTCTATTTCGCCATAGAGCCGGGCGGCGTCAGCAGCGCGTCCCCCGGCTTCGAAGGTCAGGGCCAGTTCATACATAATCGCACATTTCTCTTCTGACGGAAGCCCCGAGTCCGCCAGCAACGATTGCAAGGCGCTTTCGGCCAGGGCGAGTTCACCTTTAGCCCGCAGGCAAGCCCCCTGTTGTATCCGGCATTCGATGCGGCGGGCCGGGTCTTCCGATGCCTGCCGGAATTCATTGATTGCCTCATCAAAAAGCCCCATCTCGCGAAAGGCGACCCCAAGGTCGTAATGAGACTGGGCATCGCCGCTCTCAGGCCCCGCTCCGTATCTGACCGTCCCCGGCGCAGTGGCTATGGTGTCGAATATGTCACTGACCGTGTCAAACCAGTCTTCACTGCTGGCGGGCTGGACCTGTGGGGATGGTTCAGTCGGCTCCTCATCAAAATCGAGCTCAATCTCTATCTCATAGGGCTCGCTGGCAGCCGCTGCCGGTAGGCCGTTGATGGGGGCGGGGCGTTGGGCTGCTTCTTCAACCGGACCGCTTCCGCCTGTTGCTGGCTGTTCCGGTTCTTCAGGCGGCACGGTCTCTTGCATGGACGGTTCGACAACAGCCGCTGCCTGCTGAGGCAACGACACACCTGGGCCGGACAACGACGCAAGGGAGGATATCTTTGCCGTGTACTGCTCTGCGGCCTCAAGATCGCCGCAGGCGCGGCAGGAACGGATCAGTCCCTTCAGTACCCGCACGTCGATCGGCAGCAATTTTTCCAGTTCCAGATACAGCGCCTTCAGCCTGGCCGCAGCCTGTGACGCAACAAAGGCCTGCTCTGCAGACTCAAGCTGGGTGGCGGCGCCTTCCGCGTCATGTTCCGCCAACAGGCAACGGATAAGGTGCTCCCGCGGGGCCAGTTCCTGGGGGAAAAACTTGATGAAATGCTGGCAGGTGACCTTTAGCTTTGCCTGGTTGGACAGACGGTCGTACGCGGTGACGAGCAGATTCCAGACCCACAGCAACTGGGGGTCAGCCCGCAACAATGAGTGAAGCAGCTGCGCCGCCTGCTCCCCGTTGCCCTCGTCAATCTGCTGTGCAATGACCGTTGCAGCGACATCGGCCTTGCCCGGGAACAACTGGGCAATACGCTTTACCAGCCGCTGGAAGGATGCCTCATCGCGGCGCTCCAGCACCAGACCGGCCAACGCAGCGAACACCTGGAACGCCTCGTCGAGACTGCCAAGCTGATGCAGGACTTCAGCCAGTTTCAGACGGATGTTGACGTTCTGAGGGTCCGCCTTCTGCATCGCCTGCAAGACCTTGACCGCCTCAGCCATGTTGGATTGGCGCTCGTAATACTCGAAGACCTTCTTATACTCGGCCATAGCCTGAGCGACCAGGCCATGCTTCTCATTCAGCGAGGCCAGGGTCAACGTTATGGTTATCTCATCGGGGAACAGTTTTTCGATCTGCTTGTAGACAGCGATCGCCTTCAGGTAGAAACCGCTTGCCATCAGGGCCTTGCCGACAGTGGCAAACTCAGCACGCGCCTCGTCAAGCCGGTTTACGCGGGCCAACATCTCGGCAAGACGCTGCCTGAGACGCTGATCTCCGGCATCGAGTGCCAGCGCTTCCTGATATCCTTTGATCGCCTTGTCGATCTGCCCTTTCTGCAGCAGCTTCTGGGCATCGGCTATCAGCTTTTCCTTTTTGGTCACAGAAACTCCCGGGGCATTCCCCATCGTGGTACACAGCGGCACCTATTCACAGCATGCAACACAAAGGATAACTAGATTAATTTAATACAGTGTGAGTGTCAAGTTGCTATCCGGTGGTTCTTCACCGTCTAGGTAAACCCTTTGACAGGACCCGCAAAATACAGTACTCACATGACAGCAAACCATGCTTCAGCACAGACTCGCCTCAGGAGGACGGCAGCGCCCATGTTGATCTTGCCGCAGTCGAACCCGCTCTATCAACAGATCCCGTCTCACCATATCAACCTGCCAGACGTGCTAACCAAGATGAGCAATGGCGGTTTCAGCGGTTATCTGAGCTATGCGTCGCCCGCGGCAGAGGCCTATCTGCTCTTTGCCAAGGGGGCGCTGACCGATCTCCTGTTGGTAGAGGACGAACGGCGCAAAACCGGTTTTGAAGCCATCAACGACCTGTTTAATCTGGTGTTGACCGCCGATGGCTTTTTCAATGTGTACCGGATGACCATTGATGTGGTGATGTGTACCCATGCGCTCCTGTGCGGCGACCAGATCCTGCAGCCGCAAGAGGTGCGTACGGTAGATCTCAAGGCGGTGCTGGAACGGATAAAACTGGAGTCTCTGAACGGTACGGTACTCCTTTCCGCTCCTCAGCACAGTGCCATGATCTTCTACAAAGAGGGCGCGCCGATCGGTTTTTACCATGACGCCTCCCGGCAGATCGAAACTTCGCCGCAGGCGTTCCAAAAGGTTGCAGCATTACCCGACGCCACAATCCAGATACTGGGCAGCCCGCCAGCCAGCGACCTGATCTTGCACAACCTCTTGGAAATGGTCAACATCGACAGGCTCTGGGAAGCGGCACAGGCCCGTTCGGCCAGCCGAACGGCACCGGTCGCCCCAACGGCTGCCGCCCCTCCTTCCGCTGTCAGCTCTGCCCAGCTACACGAGATCACCGACGACTTGAAGGAAATCGCCACAGCCTACTTAAGCCACCAGGGAGCAGCCTTGATTGAACAGCTGCTGGAAGAGGGAGGCGGTAGTGCACTGCTTGCCGACAGCCCCCAACGGGCCGCCTTCCTCGCTGCCGTCGCCGCTAAGTCCCTTTCCCTAGACCCCGAGGCCAAGGTAGACGAGATGGTCGACCTTATGCAATCAGAGATAGCCGGCCGGCTCTCTGTCTGATCACGGCATGCAACTCCACAACCTGCTCAGAGAGTATCTCGCCACTCACGGCTATTGGGTTCTGTTTATCGGCACCTTCCTTGAAGGCGAGGTCGTTCTGATCCTGGCCGGCTTTCTCGCTTTCGAAGGCTACCTGACTCTTCCCGGCGTCATCCTGGCGGCGTGGGCCGGTTCATTCACGGGCGATCAGATCTACTTTTACCTCGGCAGAATCAAAGGCCGGTTCTTGCTGAAACGATTTCACAGTATCGCCCGCAAATTTCGCGAGGCCCTGCGCCTGGTTGAAAAATACGGCACCCTGGTGGCCTTTATCTCCCGCTACACCTATGGATTGCGGATCATTCTCCCGATCATTCTCGGCCTCACCAAGCTGTCACCGCGCCGTTTTTTCCTCCTGAACCTGCTCAGCGCCCTCTCCTGGGCGAGCCTGTTTGCCCTGGGCGGCTATCTGTTCGGCAAGAGCGCGGCCCTGCTGTTTGATGACGTCTCGCGCTATGAGCACTGGCTGATGCTGGCCCTGCTGGCCTTGATGGCCGCCGTCTGGGCCATACACTTCTTCCATGCCTGGCGTCTCAAAAAACCGGCCCGCGACCGCTTGGCGCGCTTACGCGCTTATCATGCAACACGGAGCATCCCATGACCCCCCTGTTCGACAACATCGTCGTGGTGCTGGTAGAGCCCCAATCGCCCGGTAACGTAGGGATGGTCTGCCGCGCCATGAAAAACATGGGGCTTTCACGCCTGCGGTTGGTCGCCGGTTGCGACCACCATCACCATGACGCAACCATGTTCGCGGTCTCCGCCCGAGATCTACTCGAACAGGCCGAATGTTATGCCACCCTTGCCGACGCCCTTGCCGACACCAGCATCTCCGTCGGTACCACGCGGCGCACCGGCAAATACCGCCAGGAGCTCCTCACCCCACCGCAGGTCGCACATACGCTCAACCAACACACTGAAGGGACTGCCGCACTGGTTTTCGGCCGAGAGGACCATGGGCTCTCCACGGAAGAGTTATCCCTGTGTACTCTTCAGGCCACCATTCCCTCACACGAGGCGTGCGGCTCACTGAATCTGGCCCAAGCCGTCCTGATCTTTTGTTATGAGCTGTTTGGCCTGTCCCAACAAACGGGAGCGATCGGGCAGAAACGAGAGGTGGCCCCATCCGGCGAATTGGAGGCCCTTTTTAGCCACCTTGAGGGCACCTTGGCACGTATCGGCTTCCTCAATCCGCAGAATCCAACCCACATCATGCGCTCTCTGCGTCGCGTCTTTTTCAGGGCCGGCCTTGATAGCCGAGAGGTGTCCATCCTGCGGGGGATGTTCTCCCAGATCGATTGGGCTGCCGGAGGCTTTGACGGCCGGAAGAAATCGGCATGAACGCAACATTGATCGGTTTGGTTGCCGGCCTGCTGACCAGTGTGGCCAGTATCCCCCAGGTCGTCAAAACCTATAAGAGCCGCCACGCCCGTGACCTTTCCATCTGGCAACCGCTCCTGCTCTCGGCGGGGGTTGCATTATGGCTGATCTACGGTATGTTGATACAGGATATACCTCTCATCTTGGCAAACATTACCCCCTTGGTTTGCAACCTGGCCCTGGCGGTCATGAAATGGTGGTTCCGCCCCAACGACCCCCAGCCACAACTATTTGACTGATTTTTAAAACAACACACTACCCTGAAGGAGGTTTTTCGTATGCGCCGTGGTATTCTTGCACTTCTCATCCTCATACTGCTGGGGCTTCTGCCCGGCTGCGGCTACAACACCATGCAGGCCAACGAAGAGGCGGTGACCGCTGCCTGGGGCAATGTCGAATCCGCGTACCAGCGCCGCAATGACCTGATCCCCAACCTGGTGGAAGTGGTGAAAGGCTATGCCAAACACGAGGCTGACACCCTGAAGGCGGTCACCGAGGCCCGCGCCAAGGTCGGTTCCCTGCAGCTTGGCAAAGACGTGATCAACGATCCGGCGGCACTCAACAAGTTTCAGCAGAACCAGGGTGAGATTTCCTCTGCCCTTTCACGGCTGATGGTGGTTACCGAAAAATACCCCGATCTGAAGGCCAATCAGAATTTTCTCGATCTGCAAAAGCAACTGGAAGGCACCGAAAACCGGATCAACGTGGCCCGCGAACGGTATAACCGGGCAGTGCAGACGTTCAACACCAGCATCCGCACCTTCCCCAACAGCCTGACGAACACGCTGCTGCTGCATCTAGTGCGCAAAGAGTCATTCAAAGCAGAAGAAGCGGCCAAGGTCGCTCCCAAGGTAAAATTCTGATGCGATCAAGGCCACGAGGCGGACATGCGGTTGTCTAAGCTCAAGCATATCCTGACCGGTATCCTGCTCGTAGCCATCCTTGCCGCCAACGCGCAGGCGTTGGCGGTACCCCCCCTCACGGGCAGGATCAACGACTACGCGCACCTGCTGTCGGCAGCGACCGCCCAGACGCTTGAACAGAAACTGGCGGCCTTCGAGCGGGAGACCAGCAATCAGGTAGTGCTTCTGACCGTACCCTCGCTTGATGACGAGACCATTGAAGGGTTTGCCATCAAGGTGGGCGACGCTTGGAAGATCGGGCAGAAGGACAAAGGTAACGGCGTCATTCTTATTCTAGCCCAGAAGGAGCACAAGATCAGGATCGAGGTAGGAACCGGTCTGCAGGCCGCCCTTCCTGACATAACCGCCAGCCAGATCATTCGGACGGTGATGGTCCCCAGACTTAAGGCCGGCGACTTTGACGCCGGCATCACGGCCGGCCTTGATGCCGTGCTTGCCGCCACCAAGGGGGAGTTCAAGGCAACCCCGGCTGACAGAAAACCGCATACAAAGAGCGGAAACCACCTGTTTACCGTACTGCTGGTGATCGCCCTGGTGTTTATTGCAGCGGCCGGTTCCACATCGCGCATCGCCGGCGCAGTGACCGGTGGCGTGGCGCTGCCGGTGGCCGCTGCACTGGGCCTCGGTAGCACCCTTTGGCAACTAGGACTCTTCGCCGTGCTCGGCGTGGGCGCCGGTTTTCTCATCAGCCTGTTCATGGGCAACGGCCCTGGCGGGGGAGGGATCGGTGGCGGCGGCTGGGGCGGCGGCCCTACTATTTTCTACGGTGGGGGTGGTGGCTCATCGTCCGGTGGCGGCGGGGGATTCGAGGGTGGCGGCGGTGATTTCGATGGCGGGGGATCGTCCGACGACTGGTAGCTGCGGCGTTCCAACAAACGGTCGAACCGCGGGGAAAACTGCAGATTAAGGATGGCGGCGTCTCGGGAAAGTTCTTTTAAAAAAGGGAACGACGATACGCGTGGGGGAAAAGGTCCGGGCACGGGTCAATGCCATGCAGCTCGAAAAGCCCCCCTTTGACACTGCTGTTATTTCATCAAGACCTTCAGGGCCTGCTTCAGCAACTGTTCCACCGTCGCTCCGCTGGCGGCATCCACCTCCGCCAAGGCCTTTTTCACGTGGGGTTCTTTGTAGCCGAGATTGAGTAGCGCCGAGGTCACATCATCAAGCAGGCCTGCCGCAGGAACCGTGCGCCCCACCGCCTCGGCCGCGCTGACACCGGTATCCAGCTTGCCCGCCTTGTCGCGTAGTTCCACCACCAACCGTTCAGCGGTCTTTTTACCGATGCCCGGAATGGCCGACAGCTTATGCAGATCGCCCTGCTGGAGGGCAACCGCCAAGTGCGGCGGCTGGATATTGGAGAGGATGTCACGGGCCATCTTGGGCCCGATGCCCGAAACCGAGATCAGCAGTTGGAAAAAGGCCTTTTCGGCCTGGGTACGGAAGCCGTAGAGCTGGATAGCATCCTCACGCACACTGGTATGGATGTGCAGGGTGACCATCCCCTCTTCAGGCAGCTCATAATAGGTGGAAAAAGGGATCGTTACGCGGTAGCCGACTCCATTAACATCGATGATCAGATGCTCCGGTGATTTATAGGCGATTCGACCCGTTAGCAGTGCGATCATGGGCGATAATTTCTCCAGGAACCGGTCCGGCGCGAGGTAAGCACCGCCGGGCCGGTCTTTTGACGTAGGGAATGGGAATTGAGATGGCAGATGGCCACGGCCAGGGCATCGGAGGCATCGGCCTGGGCAACCTCCGGCAGACCTAACAAGATCCGTACCATCCCCTGGACCTGTTCCTTCCCTGCCCTACCCTGCCCAACTACCGCCTGTTTGATCTGAGACGCCGTGTACTCCGCCACCGGCAGGCCGGCATGTACTGCAGCGGCAATGGCGGCGCCCCGGGCCTGCCCCAGTTTCAGGGCCGAGCGGACGTTTTCAGAGACATAGACATCCTCGATGGCCACCGCATCGGGACCATACTCGGCGACCACCCGGCTGATCCCCTCAAAGATGATCCGCAACCGGCTTGGGAAGTCAAGGGCCCTGTCGGTAAAGATGGCGCCATTATCCACATGCACCAAACGGCTGCCCGACTGTTCGACCAGACCGTAGCCGGTGATCCGTGAGCCGGGATCAATGCCTAAAACCCGCATCCGCCACCATTTTTGAGGTGATATTTCTGATGGTACGCCTCCGCTTCCCAGAAGGGGCCGGCGGGGACGATCTCGGTGACCACGGAGCGCCGGTAACGGCCCGAACGGTCAAGTGCATCTTTTGCGGCCTCGGCCAGACGACGCTGCTCCTCAGAGTGATAGAAGATGGCCGAACGGTACTGGGTACCGCAGTCTGGCCCCTGTTGGTTCAGCTGCGTCGGATCATGGGCCTGCCAGAACGCCGCAAGCAGTTGTTCATAGCTGATCTTGACGGGATCATAGGTGATTTCCACCGCCTCGGCATGGCCGGTAGTCCCACTGCAGACCTGCTGATAGGTGGGGGAGTCCAGATTGCCGCCGGTATACCCGACCCGAGTGGCTTCAACACCCGTCAGATCATAAAACGACTCTTCAACCCCCCAAAAACAGCCGGCAGCAAAGGTCGCCTTCTCCATCGCCCCCCCTCCCCTAACAGCAAGGGGGCCCTCAAGCCCCCTGCTTCACTACATCAGCTTTTCCATCTCATCCGCAGAGATGTCGAAGTTGGCATAGACATTCTGCACGTCGTCGTTATCCTCCAGCCGATCCATCAGCCGGAGCATGCTTTCGGCCTGTTTCCCCTCCAGAGGCACCATGGTCTGGGGGATCATGGTAACCTCAGCGCTCTGGCTGGTGAACCCCTTGGCCGCCAGGGCATCCCGCACCTCGATGAAGGACGAGGGATCGGTGGTCACTTCGATCTGTTCCACATCTTCAGAGACATCCTCAGCCCCTGCCTCTAGAGCGGCCTCGAACAACTGGTCGAAATCCACTGAACGATCGTAGATGATCAGCCCCTTTTTATCGAACATCCAGGACACGCAGCCGGTCTCGCCCATGTTGCCGTTGGCCTTGGTGAAGATGCTGCGGACCTCCGACACGGTGCGATTCCGGTTGTCGGTCAACACTTCCACCAGCACCGCCACACCGCCAGGGCCGTAGCCTTCGTAGACGATCTCCTCGTAGGTGACCCCCTCCATCCCGCCGGTCCCCTTCTTGATGGCCCGCTCGATATTGTCCTTTGGCATATTCTCGGCCTTGGCCTTATCGATAGCAGTCCGCAGCCGAGGGTTGGCGGCCGGGTCACCGCCTCCCAGCTTGGCCGCCACCGAAATCTCCTTGATCAGCTTGGTAAAGACCTTACCCCGCTTGGCATCGGCGGCGCCCTTTTTGTGTTTGATGGTGCTCCATTTATTATGACCCGACATCTCCCGCTCCTTGCCAATGGAATCTGCGACTGCCCAGCCAGGCAGAAACGCATTTTTTTAGCATGGCATCCCGCGGACTGTCCAGCGCTAAAATACGTCTCCACAGCTGGACAGGCGAGCCACATCCTGCTACCTTAAAACGATCAATGGTCCAGCGAGGAACGCCCCATGCCCCACAGATTAAGAATCTTTCTTCTCGCGTCGGGGATATCCCTGCACCTGCTCTTGGCCGGCTGTTCGGCCATTCCGATCAGCCAAAAAGGCGGCGACCCGCCCCCCGTCCTGTCGCAGGATGAACTGCTCCGCCCCTATGTGACCCTCGGACGCATTTCAATCGTCAGAGAGGTCTATTTCAGCGACTACACCCTCGAGCCGAACCTGTATGAATGGGGAATCCAGGCGCTACGCGCCGAAGCGGACAAGATGGACGCCGATGCCGTGATACTGCCGGAAATCAGCAGCCGCGCCATCACCATCGTCCTGTTCCCCGCCTTTCCGGCAAGCGAGTACCGGGCCCGCGGGGTAGCCATCAAATTTAAATAATATTGACAAATCCGATCACAAAACAGTATACGTATTATTCTTCATTACAAAATGGCGACGTAGCCAAGTGGTAAGGCAGAGGTCTGCAAAACCTTTATTCAGCGGTTCAAATCCGCTCGTCGCCTCCAAAAAAGTGCCGGCACCTAGAGCAATCTAGGTGCTTTTTTCATTTTACCGGCCAATGCCTCGTTGCAGCTTACACCGGCAGCACGCTCATAAGCAGACCATAATGCGGGACCTTACTCACAGTCGATCATCCTGGCATGGCTGAGACCGGTCCAGAAGCGAACCGCCTGCGGCCTCCCTTCATCGGCCTTCAGCACCATCATATGCAGATGTGTAGGTGAACGGCGCTTGGCGGCGTTCAGGCCGCTTCTGCCGACCAAGGCCAGTTTATCGCCAGGCCGGATCAGATCCCCGGCCTTCACCAGAATCTCACGGTTATGCGCATAGTAAACCAACAGATCATTGGCGGGATCGTAAATCCAGACATACTTGCCCCCCCGCAACGGACTACCCGGCTCCCAGGCACTCTCCGTCGAGACGACAACACCGCCGGTCATGGACAGCACGGCAACCGGTTTATGGGTACGATCATCCAGTTCGTCCCGATTGCGGTCCTGTATGAAGATATCGTAGGCGGGATGCCCACCGTGGCGATTCCCGGTGAAAAAATCATATCCCTTGACTACAAAACCTTTGCCCTTCCGCCCAGGCACCGCCTTCGGACCATAGCCGGCAAGCGGAAATACCCATGCCGACGACTGATACCCCTTTCCAGCTGCCCCCCGATACAACCCAGCCACAAGCGGCAACAACCGAGCCAGTTCTGTCTGGGCGGACGGCACCGCGATGGCGTTGTCCCGTACCCTGGCCAATAGCTGATCGAACTGCTCGAAGAGTTGACGATCCTGGCCGAGGAGCGACCGGGAGACCTCACGACAGCTCTCACCATGGACGGCCTGGCCACTTAACGGCACCAGTATGAACAACAACAGGATTTGTATGAAAAATCTGTTCACTGTTTGCCTTTCTGTGAGGTTCACTCCATAATGCGCAGAATTTTATCATTGTGGCCGTTACCGTGCAAGCAGACACAAAAGGGGATGGCAGCCATGCGCCTACACAAGAAAGAAATCCTGCACCTGCTGACCGAGGAGCATGAACCGTTGCACTTTGCCGCGCTGCTGCGGGCCTTTGGCGGCCGCGCCATCAAGAACGAGCTCAAACGGTTGTTGGACGACCTGTTGGCCACTGGCGAACTGGTCCGCCTGCGGGGCAACCGCTACAGCCTGCCAGGGAAAGACAGCGGCAGCACCGTCCATGGAACGATCTCGGTACATCGCGACGGCTACGGCTTTGTGGCCTCCGAAGGTGGCGGCGAGGATATCTTCATCCCTGCCAAGGCCATCGGCGGGGCGTTGCATGGGGACAGGGTATCGGTACGGGCGGAAACGAGCCGCTTCGGCCGCGGCAAACAGGAGGGCCGGGTAGTTGCGGTGCTGGAGCGGGCCAACAGCCGGGTGGTGGGACGCCTTGAAGAGAGCCGGCGTGGAGCGATCCTGGTACCGGAAGATATCCGCCTCGGCACCTTCTTCACCATCCCTGCCAAGGGCAAAGGGGGAGCCGTTGATGGCCAGCAGGTGGTGGTGGAGGTTACCGCATGGCCGGTCGGAGGAAGGCCCCCGGAGGCGAAGGTGACGGAGGTTCTGGGCTGGCCCGACGACCCGGAGGTGGAGGTGCAGACCGTCATCCGCCGTTTCGACCTGCCCCACCGGTTCACGGCAGAGACCCTGGCCGAGGCGGAGGCGATCCCGTCGCAGGTCTCCCGTGACGATCTGAAAGGCCGCGTGGATCTGCGCAAACGACCCACCGTCACCATTGACGGCGAGACCGCCAAGGATTTCGACGACGCCGTCTCCCTGCAGCCGGAAGGGGACGGCTGGCGCCTGTGGGTCTCCATCGCCGATGTATCCAACTACGTGAAGCCTGGTT
>JAJXUW010000093.1 GCA_021782545.1 Deltaproteobacteria bacterium
CTGGGCCTCCTGATCCAGTAGGCGTAGTGCCGCAAGATTGTCCTCCACCTCCTGGAAAGCGGTCAGTACCGTCTGGCGGTAGGTGGCAACTGCGGCATCAAAGAGCGCACGCGCCTGTTCGTTTTGAGCCTGGCGCAGACCGCCGTCAAAGATGGTTTGTGAAACGGCCGGCCCCATCGACCAGAAACGGCTTGGCCAGGTGAGCCAGGTGGCGATGCTGGATGATTCAAACCCGCCTGTGGCGGAGAGTCGCACCACAGGGAAATAGGCGGCCCGGGCCACGCCGATTTGGGCGTTGGCCGCCGCCATGCGACGTTCCGCCGCCGCTATGTCGGGGCGGCGCTCCAGAATTGTGGAGGGGAGACCGGCCGGGATCACCGGGGGCGGCGCAACCAACGGTATGGCCGTGAGCGAGAAAGCTGAAGCTGGCTTGCCGACCAGCAGGGCTATGGCATGCTCGAGCTGTGCTCGCTGCAGCTCCAGGTCGATCGCCTGGGCCTCGGTGTTTCGTAGTTGGGCCTCAGCCTGGGATAGGTCCGCCCGGGAGGCGACACCGCTTTGGTAGCGGTTTTTTGTCAGCTGGAGGTAGGTGCGGTAGTCGGCTACGGTGGTGGCGTAGAGCGCCCTCTGGGCGTCGAGGGCCCGTAGTTGGAAATAACTTGCGGCCAGGGCTGCCTGCATGCTGAGCCGCATTGCTGCCAGATCGTCGTTGCTGGCCTGGAGGTTGGCCTTGCCCGCCTCGACGCTCCGTCGTATCCGTCCCCACAGGTCAATCTCCCACGAGAGGTCCAGCGGCAGTTGGATATCCCAGGACGGTGCCGTTGTAGTAGATTTCGAGCTGCTGAAAGCGTTTGCCGAGCGCTGTGAGCGGGTTGCCGATGCCCCGAGGGCCACTGTGGGATAATAGCCGGCCTGTGCCGTTTTGAGCAGTGCCTGGGCCTGACGGAACTGGGCTTCGGCCTGGCGGATGGACTGGTTGCCTGCCATCACCTCGGTCTCAAGCCGGTCTAGGAGGGGATCGTGATAGAGCTCCCACCAGTTGTGCGGCACGGTTGTGATCCCGGGCTTGGCCTGTTTCCAGCCCGCCGATTCTTTGAAATGGGCAGGCATCTCGGTGAGCGCCTGGGGGCGTACGTAGTTGGGGCCGACGGAACAGGCGGCAAGCAGTACCATCGTGACGACACTGCCGATAGGGACAGCATAGCGCGTCATATCAGTCTCCGTTCGTTCTGAGTAACACGTTGCCGGGCCGCCGTTTGTCGTTTGACCAACTGCGCAGGCGGTCCAGGTAAAGGTAGACTACCGGTGTCGTATAGAGGGTCAGCATCTGACTGAACAGCAGTCCGCCGACAATGGCAGTGCCCAACGGCCGCCTCAGTTCGGAGCCCACTCCGAGCCCCAGAGCCAAGGGGATGGCCCCGAAGAGTGCCGCCATGGTGGTCATCATGATCGGCCTGAAACGAAGCAGACACGCCTCGAAAATGGCCTCTTCGGCGTTTTTGCCCTCATGCCGTTGCAGCGCCAGGGCAAAATCGACCATCATGATGCCGTTTTTTTTGACAATGCCGATCAACAGGATGACGCCGATGATGGCGATCAGGTTCAGGTCAATGCCGAACAGCAGTAAGGCCACCACCGCACCGACTCCGGCTGACGGCAGCGTTGACAGGATGGTCAGAGGGTGGATGTAGCTTTCATACAGGATACCCAGCACGATATACACAGCCGCCAGAGCTGCCAGAATCAGGAGCGGTTGATTGCTCAGCGAATTCTGGAACGCCTGGGCCGTACCGGAGAAGGTGCCCCTGATCCCGGCCGGCAGGCCGATCTCCCGCGTGGCGTTCTGAATAGAGCGCACCGCCTCCCCGAGCGACGTGCCGGTGGCCAGGTTGAAGGAAAGGGTAATGGCGGGGAATTGCCCCTGATGGTTGACCGCCAGTGCCGTGGCGGCCGGTCTGTAGCTGGCGAAGGCGTTGAGTGGCACCAGCTGGCCCCCTGACGAAGGTACCTGCAGCAGTTTCAGGGTGGCGGGCCGTTGCCAAAATTGCGGCGCTACCTCCATCACCACATGGTACTGGTTGAGCGGTGTGTAGGTAACGGAGACCTGTCGTTGACCGAAGGCGTCGTAGAGCGTCTCATCGATCCGTTGCGGGGTGATCCCCAGGCGTGCGGCCATGGGGCGGTCAATCACAAGATCCGTTTCCAGCCCGCCGTTTTGCTGGTCACTGCTGACATCGGTCAAGGCGGGTATGGTGCGTAGTTTCTGCAGCAGCTTGAGTCCCCAGGCGTTCAGTTCGGCGACGTTTTCCCCCTGCAGGGTGTATTGATACAGGGCGTTGCTGATTCGGCCCCCCACTCGCAGGTCCTGCACCGGTTGTAGGAAGACCGGCGCCCCCGGCACGTGGGCCAGTTTTTTGCGCAATCGTCCGATCACCTGTCTCACGGTGGCCGTACGCTTTTCAAAGGGCTTGAGCGCGATAAACATCCGACCGCTGTTGACCGTTGAGCCCCCGCCGCCGCCACCGCCGGTGAAGGCCGTCACGTATTCCACATCGCGATCCTGCTGGATGATCGCGACGATACGGGCCAGTTTTTCCTGCATCGCCTGGAAGGAGATATCCTGGCGGCCCTGGATGCTGCCGGCGATCCTGCCGGTGTCCTGCTCGGGGAAGAATCCTTTGGGCACCAGTATGAACAGCACCACCGTCAAAACCAGGGTCAAGAGCATCAGGGCGAGCATGGCGCGTTGGTGTTGTAGCGCTAGGCGCAGGGTCTGTTCGTAGCGGCTGTGCAGCCAGTTGAACCCCCGCTCAGTGGCATGATAGAGGCGCCCATGCGTTCGGGCCTGCTCTGTCTGTAGCAGGGTGGCGCACATCATCGGAGTGGTGGTCAGGGATACCACCAGAGAGACCATGATGGCGGCAGACAAGGTGACAGCGAACTCTTGAAAAAGGCGGCCGACCATACCACCCATCAGCAGGATCGGGAGAAAGACCGCCACCAGCGAGAGGCTCATGGAGAGGACCGTAAAGGCGATTTCGCGCGAACCAGCTAGGGCGGCCTGCTGCGGCGTGTACCCCATCTCACGGTAGCGGGTAATATTTTCCAGCACGACGATGGCATCGTCGACCACGAAACCGGTGGCAATGGTCAGAGCCATGAGCGAGAGGTTGTCCAGCGAATAGCCGCATAGGTACATGACGCCGAAGGTGCCGACGATGGATGCGGTCACCGCCACCGCCGGTATCAGGGTGGCCCGTAGGTTGCGGAGAAACCAGAACACGACCAGAATCACCAGCAGTCCCGACAAAAGGAGAGAATGTTCCACATCGCGCAGGGAACCCCTGATCGGCGGGGTACGATCCAGAACCACCGAGAGGGTGACGCCGCCCGGCAGGGCCGCCGCCAGCTGAGGCAACTGCTGGCGCACGGTATCCACAGTCTCGATGATGTTGGCGCCCGGCTGGCGGAAGATGACCACCATCACCGTCGGTTTGCCGTTGACCATGCCGGCGACCCGCAGGTCTTCCACCGAGTCCTGCACCGTCGCCACATCAGACAGCCTGACCGCCGCCCCGTTACGGTAGCTCACCACCAGCGGGCGATAGTCGGCAGCCTTGCGGAGCTGATCAGTTACCTGGAGCTCCCAGCAATCGGTTGTGGAGTTCAGCATTCCGATGGGGCGGTTGACGTTGGTGGCCGTCAGCACACCGCGCACCTGGGCCAGACTGATGCCGTACCTGCTGAGAGCCAGGGGATTCAGATCCACCCGCACCGCCGGCAGGGAGCTGCCGCCGACAAAGACCTGGCCAACCCCCGGCAGCTGTGAGAGCTTCTGCTGCAGGATTGATGAGGCGGCGTCGTACACCCGCGCCTTGTCCACCGTCGCCGAGGTAAGAGCCAGGATCATAACCGGCGCATCCGCAGGGTTCATCTTGCGATAGCCGGGGTTATTGGGCAGGTTGGCCGGCAAGTCGCCCCGGGCGGCATTGATGGCTGCCTGTACATCGCGGGCCGCCCCGTCGATGTTGCGGTTGAGATCGAACTGCAGGGTGATGGAGGTGCTGCCCCGGTAGCTGGTGGAGGTCATCTCCGTCACGCCGGCAATTCTGGCAAATTGGCGTTCAAGGGGGGCCGCCACCGAGGTGGACATGGTCTGGGGGTCGGCACCGGGCAGGGCCGCCGACACGGCTATGGTGGGAAAGTCAACCTGCGGCAGAGGGGATACCGGCAGTAGCCGGAAGGCGATCACCCCCGCCAGCACGAGCGCGGCAGTCAGGAGCGTGGTGGCTACAGGACGTCGTATAAACGGTTCGGAGAGGCTCATTGGGAACCCGCACCACCCGCATCATTGCCGGTTTCCTCCCGTAATGCGGGGATGGGGGAGCGTAGTCGCTTCCGCCGTCGCAACAGACGGTCAAAGGCCAGATAGATGACCGGCGTGGTGTAGAGTGTCAGGATCTGGCTGATGATCAACCCGCCGATAATGGCGATGCCAAGAGGCCGCCGCAGTTCGGAACCGACGCCGGTGCCCAGGGCCAGTGGTAACGCCCCCAGCAAGGCTGCCAGCGTGGTCATCATGATCGGCCGGAAGCGCAGCAGGCAGGCCTGATAAATGGCCTCCTGCGGCGTTTTGCCTTCGGTGCGTTCGGCGTCCAGGGCAAAGTCGACCATCATGATACCGTTTTTCTTGACGATGCCGATCAGCAGGATGATGCCGATGATGGCGATAACGTTGAGCTCCTGGCGGCATAGCAGCAATGCCAGGAGCGCGCCCACACCGGCTGATGGCAGGGTGGACAGAATCGTGACGGGATGGATGTAGCTTTCGTACAGAATGCCGAGGACGAGATAGACCGTCACGAGCGCTGCCAGGATCAGGAGCGGCTCGTTGGTGAGCGAGGCCTTGAAGGCCTGCGCCGTTCCCTGGAAGGTCCCCTGGATGCTGGCTGGCAGGCTGATCTTGCGGGTGTTTTGTTCGATGGCCGTGACTGCGCTTCCCAGTGAAACGCCTGGTGCCAGGTTGAATGAGGCCGTGACGGCCGGAAACTGCCCTTGGCGGTTGATCACCAGCGGCCCTCTGGTTTCGCTGGCCGTCGCAATGGCGGCAAGGGGGATCTGGCCGCCGCTGGCCGTTTTAAGGTAGAGACTGGTGAGCCCCTGTGGCGTCTGGGTGAAAGGGGGCATTGCGGCCAGGATTACCCGGTACTGGTTCAGTTCGGTGAAGATGGTGGAGACCTGCCGCTGGCCAAAGGCATCGTACAGGGCGTCATCGATGTTCTGGGGGGTAAGCCCAAAGCGGGCCGCGGCCACACGGTCGATGGTGAGCAGCAGCCGGAGCCCCTGGTCCTGCTGATCGCTGCCGACGTCACGCAGTTCCGGTAGATGCCGCAACGTTTCCACCACGCGAGGTCCCCATGTCGCCAGATCAGTGCTGGAGGGTGTTTCCAAGGTATATTGGTACTGGGTGCGGCTCACGCGTGCATCGACGGTCAGGTCTTGTACCGGCTGCATGAAAAGGCTGATGCCGGCCACCTGGGCGAGCTTCGGTTGCAGTCTGCGGATCACCTCCGTTGCTGAGGCGTCCCGTTCAGCCAGCGGTTTCAGGTTGATCAGGATGCGGCCGCTGTTGAGGGTGGTATTGGTGCCATCAATACCGATGAAGGAGGTAAGGCTTGCTACGGCTGGGTCCTGGAGGATAATGGCGGCAAGCTCCTGCTGCCGTTGTGACATGGCACTGAAAGAAACGGTCTGTGATGCCTCGGAGATACCCTGGATGGCGCCGGTGTCCTGCACCGGGAAAAAACCTTTTGGTATGAGGAGATAGAGCAGCACCGTCATGGCCAGGGTCCCCACCGCCACCACGAGCGTTGCCCGCTGGTGTTGCAGCACCCAGCCAAGCGAACGGCCATAGGCGGCAATGACCCGTTCAAAGAAGCGCTGTGAGGAGTGGTAGAAACGCCCTTGGCGCTCTTCGGGTACCCGCTTGAGTATCCGGGCGCACATCATCGGGGTGAGCGTCAGTGAGACCACGGCCGAAATAAGGATGGTGACGCCCAGGGTGACGGCAAATTCACGGAATAGACGTCCTACCACATCACCCATGAATAACAGTGGGATCAACACCGCGATGAGCGATACCGTCAGTGACAGGATGGTGAAGCCGATCTGCTGGGCGCCTTTGAGCGCCGCCGCTAACGGTGTTTCTCCCTGTTCCACGTAGCGGGCGATATTTTCGATCATCACGATGGCATCGTCCACCACGAAGCCGGTGGAGATGGTCAACGCCATGAGCGACAGGTTGTTGAGGCTGAAGCCCAACAGGTGCATCACCCCAAAGGTGCCCACCAACGACAGCGGGACGGCCACGCTGGGTATCGTGGTGGCCGGCAGATTGCGTAGGAACAGAAAGATGACCAGCACCACCAGGGCCACCGCCAACAACAATTCAAACTGTACATCCTGGACCGATGCCCGGATGCTGGTGGTCCGGTCGGTCAGCACGGTTGTCTGTACTGCGGCCGGTAAGGAGCTGCGGAGTTGCGGCAGCAGCTGTTTTATGCGGTTTACCACCTCGATGACGTTGGCGCCCGGCTGGCGCTGGATGTTGAGGATCACGGCCGGCGTGCGGTTCATCCAGGCGGAGAGATCGATGTTCTCGGTATCGTCAACGGCATCGGCCACATCTTTTAAGAAGATCGGCGCCCCGTTTTTGTAGGCGATCACCAGCGCTTGATAGCCCTTGCTGGAGAAGAGCTGGTCGTTGGCACTGATGATGGCGGATTGATGGGGGCCGTCAAAACTCCCTTTGGCCTGGTTGACATTGGCGGCGCTCAGGGCGCTGCGCAGGTCTTCAAGGGTCAGGCCATAGGCCGCCAGAGCGGTCGGGTTGGCATGAATCCGCACTGCCGGACGCTGGCCGCCGCTGATGCTGACCAGACCGACGCCGGGTAGTTGGGAGATTTTCTGGGCAACGCGGGTGTCGGCCAGGTCTTCAACCGTGGGCAGCGGCAGTGAATCCGAGGTGAGCGCCAGGGTTAGTATCGGCGCATCGGCCGGGTTGACCTTGCTGTAGACCGGCGGTGCGGGCAGGTCTTTGGGCAGCAGGCTGCTGGCCGTGTTGATGGCTGCCTGCACCTGTTGTTCAGCAAGATCGAGGGAGAGATTGAGTGAAAATTGGAGGGTGATGACCGAACAGCCGTGTGAACTGGAGGAGGTCATCTGGGACAGCCCCGGCATCTGGCCGAACTGCCGTTCAAGCGGGGCCGTTACCGAGGTTGCCATGACATCCGAACTGGCACCCGGGTAGAAGGTGCGCACCTGGATGGTCGGGTAGTCCACCTGCGGCAGGGCCGAGACCGGCAGTTGATGGTAGGCCATGAGCCCCGCCAGCACGATGGCGATCATCAGCAGGGTGGTGGCCACCGGCCGTAGAATAAAGGGGCGTGAGATGTTCATTGGGCCCGGCCGGGGCGCCCTGGTCTGCTTGTTACCGCTGCCCCCCTCGGTTCCACCCGGCTACCGTCACGTAACCGCTCGGCCCCTTCCGTGATCACTCGGTCGCCCGGGGTGATTCCGGTCTCGATAATGAGGTCATCGCCATAGCTGTCGCCCGTCTTGACCGGTCGCATGGAGACGGTGTTGCCGGGCATCAGCAGGAACACAAAGGCACCCTGGGGACCGCGCTGGACGGCGGCCGTTGGAACGACTGTCACGCCCCGTCTGGTGGTGAGCAACAGCCGGGCATTCACAAACTGGTTGGGGAAAAGCTCATTGGCGCGGTTATCAAAAGTGGCCTTGAATTTCACGGTTCCGGTAGTGGGGTCGATCTGGTTGTCTATGGTGGCAAGCATACCGCTGGCCAGTTGTTGCTTCATCTCGCGGTCCCAGGCCTCCACCGGCAATTTTTTCCCTTGTCGTAGCAGGCCACGCACGGCGGGCAGGTTGTCTTCCGGCAGGGGGAAGACGACGCTGATCGGCCGTTCCTGGGTGATGACCACCAGCCCTCCGGTGTCCGTCGCCCGCACCATGTTTCCCGGGTCGACCAGTCGCAATCCCGCTCGGCCGCTGACC
>JAJXUW010000094.1 GCA_021782545.1 Deltaproteobacteria bacterium
CAGTTGAGTACCAGTTTCAACAGCCTGCTGATGCAACTCAAAGCCCGGGAACGGGATCTGCAAAATAGCCGCGAGCTGTATCAGTTTATCTCCGATTTTTCAACAGACTGGATCTTCTGGCGGGTACCCAGCGGCGAGATGCTCTACATATCGCCAGCTGCCGAGAGGATATCTGGATACCGGGTGGATGAATTGCTCGCCGACGCCACCCTCATCAGCGCCATGATCCATCCGGATGACCGCCCGATCTGGGATCAGCATGTCTGTCATGTTGACCAGACAACCGCCCCCCAAGCCATTGAATTCAGAATCATAACCAAACAGGGTCACATTCGCTGGCTGCGCCACATTTGCATGCCGATACTTGATGCCGATGGCACCTTGATCGGCATACGGGGAAGCAATGACGATATAACCGAACGCACCGAAACTCTGCTCACCTTGCAGGAGAGCGAAGCTCGTTTCCGGCTGATCGCCAATGCCGCCCACGATGCGATTGTGATGGTCGACCAAGAGCAGACCATCACGCTTTGGAACCCTTCGGCAGAGCGCCTGTTCGGTATGCCCGCAGAAAAGGCCCTTGCAACCCGCTTGTCCGCTTTTATCCCCGACCTGTTCGAGACCATCGCCAAGGCGGGCGGTATACCGGCAGAGGGATTACGGCTGGAGATACTGGGACGTACGGCGCAAGGGGCGGCACTTATGCTGGAACTTTCGCTCTCCCGCGCCAACATCTCGGGCAACGTCTTTACGGTCATGCTGGCACGGGACATAACCGAACGCAAGAAGATGGAACAGCAGCTGAAGTACTCAAGCCAGCACGATGCGCTGACCGGCCTTCAGAACCGAGCCGCCTTTGAATATCATCGTGAACGGCTCGATCAGGAAGGACCTTTCCCGGTTTCTGTTATCATGGCCGATCTGGATGGCTTGAAAGAGATAAACGACTGTTTCGGGCATGAGGTGGGAGACCAGTTGATAACGGCCGCTGCCGCCCTTTTGGTGGTACCGTTCCGCACCCAGGATATCGTGGCACGGCTGGGTGGTGATGAATTTGTCGTCCTGCTTCCGGGTATGAAGGCTGAAGTTGCTGCGGCGAAGATAGCATGGTTGCGCGCCAAGATTGCAGCAGCACAGAAGGAACCGGGAAAGCCAGCCGTCTCTTTTTCGCTCGGCATGGCCGTTGCCAGTGGGCCTGGGCAGCTGACCGATACCATTGCCCAGGCCGACCAGCAGATGTACGCCGACAAGTTTGCCAAGAGGGAGCTCCCGGAAGGCGCCCTCCCCCCGTCTCACCGCTCCTGACGTCAGGCGGCCGTCAGACGTTCCATCAGCTGCTTCCCTTCGAGCACCAGGCCGGTCCCTTTGGCGGCAGACTCGTCATAAGCGGTGGCCCCGTTACCCGCCTGTCGACCTGGCCGATAGATGATAAACGGCACCGGATCGCTGGTGTGCGTCATCAGGCGAACCGGGGTGGGGTGATCGGGACAACAGAGCACCCTGACATCATCAAAACGATCCAGTCCCTCCAGCACCGTTCCCACCACCAGCCGGTCAAAGTCCTCAATTGCCTGCAGCTTATGCTGTAGATTGCCACCATGGGATGCCTCGTCGGGGGCCTCGACATGCACATAGACGAAGTCGTGATCCGCCAGGGCCGCCAGGGCGGCCTCGGCCTTGCCTCGGTAGTTGGTGTCGATATAACCGGTGGCACCGGGGACGTTGATCACATCAAGGCCAGCGCAACGGCCGATCCCGCGAATAAGATCCACTGCGGAGATAACCGCTCCGGAAAGCCCGAATTTTTCAACATGGGGGACCAGCCTGGGCACCCTGCCCTGCCCCCACAGCCAGATCGAGTTGGCCTCCAGCTGCTCGCGATCGTTGCGCTGCCGGTTGACAGGGTGGTTCTTGAACAGCATCTGCGCCGAGGTCATCAGGTAGATCAAGGCATCGGCCCCCTCGCCCTTTGGCAGATAGTCAACGATCTGTTTACCGGTGATATCATGCGGTGCGGTGGTGTCCATGGCATCCTGACCGCCACGCCAGACCATCAGATGACGGTACCCCACGCCGGGATGGAACTCAAAACGGCTATCGCCCAGTTCAGCCTGTAGGGTGGCGATCAACTGGTGCGATTCGTCGCTGCCGATGTGGCCGGCGGAAAAATCCTCCATGTACAGTCTGCCGCCGTGGGGCCGCAAGGTCACCAGATTCAGACGGAAGGCCACATCATCAGGCCCCAGCGGCACTCCCATGCTGATCGCTTCAAGGGGGGAGCGGCCGGTATAGCAACTGCGGGGGTCATAACCGAAAACCGACAGATTGGCTACATCGCTGCCGGGGGGCATGCCTTCCGGCACCGTTTGGGCCAGGCCAACCTGCCCGGCACGTGCCATCTTGTCCATATTGGGAGTTTTTGCAACCTGCAGGGGCGTTTTACCGCCCAGTTCGGCGTTCGGTTCATCGGACATGCCATCGCCCAGGAGAATAATGACCTTCATGACAACCTTTCCTGACAGTAGGATAAGGTATTACTTTAGCCTTGCCCGGCGATTGTTGTCAATGCAGCAGAGCATTCCTGCCGCCTGCGCAACGGCTTCACACCGCCAGCCGTTTCAGAGCTTCCGGACAAAAATCTCCCGTGCCAGGGCCGTATCTATGGCAAATTCAGAGAAACCGACCTTAAAGATGTAGGAAGGAAAGGCCTGCGTAAGCAGAATCCGGTTGCCGGGCAGTACCCCCATGGCCATCAGTTTCTGCATCTTCTTGCTGTCTTCGGTCTGGATATAGGCGATTTCTCCCTGCTGGCCTGATTTGCATTCGGTGAGCGGAACCACCCCCAGGTCACCGTTCTGACGGGCCTGTTGGCAACAATCGCCCGGTGGTATCGGTTTGCCGTGAGGACAGGTGGTGGGGTGGTTCAGCATGGTGCATAGTTTGACGTCCACCCCTTCGTTGAGCAGATGCTCAAACTCGCAGGCCTTAAGGTCACCCTCTTCTCCTTTGATGTTGAAGACATCCATCATCAGACGCTCGGCCAGACGATGCCGCCGAATGGTGGCCCGGCCCTCCTCACGCCCCTCGGGCCGGAAATAGAGCATGCCCTGCCGGACCTCCACCAAGGCATGGCCGGCCAGTTCGCGGCACGCCGGATCATCCAGCGCAAAACCGATCAGATCTAGATCGAGAAAGGCGGCCCCCTCCTCCTCTATGGCGATCCACATCGATTCCAGTATCTCCTCTGCCTTGTCTGACAGTCGCATAGCATCACTCCTTGGTCGTTCGAGAGGTTACCATCTTTTTCAGCCGCTGCAACAACGCTGAATCCAGCGGGTTCTTATAACCGCAACGGGGGCAGTGCACATTATGACAGCCACCCGGGCAGCCGCCGCACCCCTGTTTCCCCGCGGCAGGATCGAACTCATAGCCGCAAAAACCGCACCGCATCATGGCTACACCCACCCCGTCGCCGACAGCAGCCGGTTCAGCAGGTAGCCGCTGCCGAAGGCCAGACTGCTGACAAAGAAAAAAATACCCACAGAGACCTTCCAACCGCGCTCTTTTTTCATCATCAGAAACTGTGCCACACACGGGATGAACAGGGTCAAGGTTACCGCCGCCACCGTGAGCTGCCGGCCATTCAGGAGCCCTTTGCTTTGCAGGTCGTACAACCCCGCCGCGCCGTAGTCACGACGGAAGAACCCGAAGATAAAGGCCACAGCCGTCTCTTTAGGCAGACCGATCGCCTGCATCGCCGGCTGCATGGCATTGACCAGCGTCCCGAAAAAATGGGTGATCTTGCCCAGCCAGAGCAGCACCGATGCCAGCACAAACAGGGGCAATATCTCCAGGAAGTACCACTGCATACGGGTATAGGTTTTGGTGAGTATGTTCGAAAGCTGCGGCAATCGCATCGGCGGCAGCTCCATATAGAACATCGGCGTCTCGCCCGGCATCAGCCGGGCCGCTGCAAAGCCTACCAGCAGGAACAACAGGGTCATCACGCCAGCCCAGACAAGAAGGCCGCCCGGTACCTTGGACAGCAGGGCGATAATCACTCCCAGCTGCGCCGAACAGGGGATCGCAAGGGCCAACAGCAGGGTTGCCAGGATGCGCTCGCGCACCGTTTCCAAGGTACGCGTCACCATGGTGGCCATGGTGCTGCAGCCAAAGCCCAGCACCATGGGAATCACAGCCCGGCCGGTCAAACCGAATCGTTTAAAGATTCGATCAACTAGCAACGCCAGGCGGGGGAAATAACCGGTGTCCTCCAATAGCGAGAAAAACAGGAAAAAGGTGGCCACGATCGGCAGGATAATCCCTACCGCATAGCGCAGTCCCAGGGTGATGATGCCGTACTCCCCCACCAAGAGCTCCTGTAGCGGCCACCAGGGAACCACATTGATGACCAGGCCGCTGATCCAGGGGTTGAAATAGCGTTCAAACAGGGTGCCTTCCAAAAAATCCACCAGGGTGCCGGCGCCAAAGCCGCCAACGAACTTGAACAACCCCAAGTACAACGCGATAAGCAGCAGCGGCACACCGGTAACCGGACGCACCGCCAGACGCGACAACCGCTCGCCCCATGTCTCGCGACGCTCGGCCGGTATCTGCACGACCCCCTGCACCGCCTTGCGCACGATCTCCTTGCGTTCCATGGAGAGATCGAGATGAAATGATTCGCGCCGTACAAAAGCGATTTCACGCACCGCCTGTTCAATGGCCTGTGCATTGTCGGATTCTTGATGACGGACCAGCGCCGCCACCTCTTCATCGCCCTGGAGCAACAGCAGTGCGATGCTGCGTCGTGAGAGCTGGTAGCTACCGGACATACGACTGGTGACGGCGGCAATATCACGCTCCAGCAGACGGCTGTACGTAACGACACGTGGTTCACTAGGAGGCTGATACTCGGAAATGGCCTGCACTATCTCATCCAGCCCCCGTTTGCGCGCCATGGCCGCACCGATCACCGGTATTCGCAACCGCTGACGCAACAGGTCGAGATCAAACGAGAGCCCCATCCGCTCGGCCTCATCCATGATATTCACGACCAGCACCACCGGCAGCCCCGCCTCAACCAGTTGCAAGGTCATGACCAGCATCCGTTCCAGGTTGCGGGCATCCAAGACATGCAATACCACGTCCGGTCGTTCATTCAGCAGTATCTCCCGCGCGACACGTTCCTCTTCGGTAATCGTGTGAATGGCGTACATGCCAGGGGTATCGATCACCTCCCAGCTCTGTCCTCCTATCTTGGCCGTACCATGGGAGACCTCCACCGAGGTACCGGGATAATTGGAGACCGTTACATAGCTGCCGGTCAGGGCGTTAAACAGGACGCTCTTGCCCACATTAGGGGTCCCCACCAGGGCCACCCTCCTAACCATCCGCTGCTGTTCACCACATGCACTGCTCATTACCTACCATCCTTGCTGTTGAAAGTCATTTTCATCATAGTGCCAAAATTAAACCGGTGTGGCCTTGCAGGCCGGGCAGATACCGTACAGATCGAGGCGATGGCTGGTGATGCTGAAGCCGTGCCGCAACGCTATCTCCCCCTGCAACCGCTCGATGGTCGCATCTTCAAACTCGACGATCGCCCCGCATCTGGTACAGATCAAATGGTCATGGTGTTCACCGGCCGAGAGGTGTTCATAGCGGGTCTGACCGTCAGACATCGTCATCTCCCTGGCCAAACCGGCCTCCACGAACAACTTGAGGGTGCGGTAAACGGTGGCCTGGCCAACCCCGGGGTTCGTCGCCTTAACCTTGAGATAGAGTTCCTCAACACTCAGATGATCATGCGAAGAGAGAAAGACATCAAGGATGAGATCACGCTGGCGTGTTGAACGCAGGCCACGTTTGGCGGCAAACCGATTGAACGCATCTTTTTTCTGCAGAATCATCACGCCCCCCTCTCGTTAAGGTAAGCAATACCAAATAGCGGCCACGACCGTCAATATATTTTGATAATCATTTTCAATTAATTGATCCGTGTCAAATCCCGACAGGTACAAAACACGGCAAAAAACGGCGCGCCGATCAGTACAACACGTAGGGGGAAACCTGTGCGGACAGCGGATTCATCCGCACCGCCAGCGAGAAGAGATAGGGATAGCTGTGGCGGAGGTGCTGCAGATACAAGAGCCATTCGCGTAACAGATGTTCAAGCACCCGCTTGATGTCACCATGAAGATGTTCAAGGTCGGTAGGTGGCAACCCCTCCAAGGCGTCACGGGCCTCCAACTCCTCTGCCAGATGAAACACCGCCCAAAGCAGGTCGGTAAAGGCCTCGTGTTCAAGCAGATTCTGGTTTTCCAGCAGCCCCACCAGAAAAGCGCGCTTGCTTTCCAGAAACTCCTTCAGCATCGCCTTATCAAACCCCGCACAGTCGACCTTTACATCGTACTGTTCCAGAAAGCTGCAAGCTGCCTGAAAATCACGCCCCTTCCAGTGCGAGGTCACCGTTAGCGACGAACGCAGCCCATCCGCCGCCACCAGACAACCGCTCAATTCCCGTAATAGCCGGGTGCCCACCTCGCTAAAGAAAACACCGATAACCATATTCAACTTGCGCCGCAGAGTATGGCGTTCCCGCTCTTTCAAAATCTGTTCGAGGGTTAAGGTAACCACAATAATATAAATCGGCAGAAAGGCCAGATTCCCCAGAAAACTGGTTGCAATCTCCTTCATGCTCCCATCCACCAGATAATCGGCCAGATAGACCATGCTTGAGATAACGATCAGGATAGTGAGCATCAGGCGGGGACGGTTGATCAACAGTTCTTTAGCAACCATGCGACGTAAACTCCTCAGAAGGGATCGTACCGATACCGGAACAGGGCTTTCTAGTGAATAGCCGAAAAGGGCCTTACGATACAACAGAGAAACTAGTGAACCTATTATTTAGCGCGGCAATGGTTATCACTGATTCACCACAATAACAGGACCATTATTGAAAAGCTGGACCAACAAATGCCTCCTTTCGCGGAGTATCTGCGGAGAGTAAGCCAGGTGCAGCTGGCATTCCTGAAGTTGGAGGTTCAACTGAATAAAATCCGTAAAATGGCGGGAAAAAGGCAGCCGAGAAGCCAGACACCGCTTACTGTGAGATCACGAGGAAGAAGAAGGGGGTGAAGGTAAAAAAGCATCCCACCACCAGATGATGAGCCAAGCGGCAAGAGCGATGATGCCGGGGAGATAGCCAAAATCATGGCCCGAGAAGGCAACAAGAAAAATGCCGCCGATGAAGGAAATGGCGGCTCCGGTCAGCAGGGCAACAAACCAGATGAAGGAAAAAACATTCAGCCGCTTTTCAATCCACCAGCCTATAAAAAGGCCGATCGCCACGCCAAGGTAAGGATAAATCATGTCGGACGCCATGATAATTGGCCTTTCTGTTAGCCAACAGCGCCATACTTTCGGGCTTTACCGAACGAGTACAAGCCCCATGATCAAATTTACGGCGCGGCCGGCCAGAGTGTCAAGAAGGGTTTCAATCCTCGCCCGCCCCGTGGGACGGGCGCTACTCAGCTCTCGGCCTGACCAACACGCGGGTGTTTGTTTCAATCCTCGCCCGCCCCGTGGGACGGGCGCTACCCTCTGGCTGGGCGCTTTTTGGCGGAAAAAAGAAGTTTCAATCCTCGCCCGCCCCGTGGGACGGGCGCTACGTTGGGGCGCACGTCCAAGCCTGCTTTACAAACGAGTTTCAATCCTCGCCCGCCCCGTGGGACGGGCGCTACATATCAGGAGGGACAAGGGCTCTTGATTTTGGACGTTTCAATCCTCGCCCGCCCCGTGGGACGGGCGCTACGCCAGCAACCATGCTCTTGCAGGTGTCAACGAGAGTTTCAATCCTCGCCCGCCCCGTGGGACGGGCGCTACTCTCTAGTCTTGATGCTGTCAAGGCGATCAACCCGTTTCAATCCTCGCCCGCCCCGTGGGACGGGCGCTACCGGTGGTGTTGTGTCTTTTTTGCCGTGGTTTTCCCGTTTCAATCCTCGCCCGCCCCGTGGGACGGGCGCTACTGGCCAGCGACACC
>JAJXUW010000010.1 GCA_021782545.1 Deltaproteobacteria bacterium
GATTTGAGCGTACCATGACCGCATTCACCCGTATCTACGTAGTCCGTCACGGCCAGGTGGTTGGCCATGAACAGCGCCGCTATAACGGCCACCATGACGTGGCCCTGACCGATCTGGGGGTCGAGCAGTACCACCTGTTGAAGGAGCGCCTGGCCGACAAGCATATCTCCGCCTGCTATGCCAGCGATCTGACCCGCTGCCGGACCGGCGCCGGCATCATCTGCGAGCAGTTCGGCATCCAGCCGGTGTTCCGCCAGGAGCTGCGGGAGCTGAATATCGGCATCTGGGAAGGGATGACCTGGCAGGAGATTCAGAGCCGCTGGCCCGATGAATGGCAGGCCCGCCTGGACGACCTGGTCAACTATCGGGTGCCGCAGGGGGAAAATCTGCTTGATGTGCAGGCCCGGCTACTGCCGGTGGTCCGAGAGGTACTGGAGCGTCACCAGGGACAAGAGGTGCTGTTGGTTGGGCATGGCGGGGTCAACCGGATCATCCTGCTGGATGCCATCGGCGCGCCCTTGGAAAGCATGTTCAATATCGAGCAGAGCTACGGCTGTCTGAATATCATCGACTACTACCCGGACGGCCGGGCCACGGTCAAGCTGCTGAACGGCTAGCACGTACGCAACGAAAACGGCCCGCGGAATTTCCACGGGCCGTTTTCGTTACTCTACCAAGCAGGCCGGTTAACCTTCAGTAGCAGCCTCAGCGGCACCGCCTTGCATAAACTCGGCCTGGGCCTTAAGCACGGCCTGCATCTGGCCCAGCTGCTCACCCAGCCAGGCATGCACCATGGCAGCGGTCTGGAAATTCATGGTAACACCGGTCTCGATGAAACGAACCATGGTACCGTTCAGATTTGCGGGATCTGATTCGGTCAGGGCACCGATACCGCCCTCAGGTGTGATCTCATGGGTCACCTCCTTGGGCAGGGCCGGACGTTCCTGATAAAAATGCATGACCAGCTCGCCGCGGGGGGTGAAGCCGCCCTGCACGCCGTTGGCATAGGTCGGGTTGTAGGTGTAGTTGTAGATGTAGTTGAAGTTGATTTCCGGCTTGCGCTGATGACTCATTGACGTTGATTCCTCTCCGGTTGGGTATCGAAAAGCCGTGTTTCTATAGCATAGTCCGTCGCTTGCTGGCAAGGGCAACCTGTCTGCCACGGGATGACCCGCCGGCGGTCCTGAGGCAATACACCACGGAACCTCAGCTCATGAGACGTTGTACCCGCTTCAATTGACAGCCACCACCGCCCCTGTTACAACAAAACAATGCAAAAGCACCAACGATGCCCTGAGGAGGATCAACCATGCAACCATACTGCCTCAAGACGTTCTGCCTGATCATCACCCTGTCCTTAACCGCGGCTTTCAGTTTTGCCGCTGACACCCCCCTGTCGGTAGTAAAGGGCGCTGCCAGGACGCAGGTCGCCGGCACCACGGCCAAGGCTGCAAAACGTGCCCTGATCGACATCAACACCGCGACGGAGGCGCAACTCAAGGCGGTTCCCGGCATCGGCACCGGCTATGCAGCCAAAATCATCGCCGGGCGCCCCTACGCCAAGAAGGACCAACTCAAATCCCGCCATATCCTGCCAGGTCCGGTCTATGACCAGGTCAAAGAGGGCATTATTGCCAAACAGCCTCTCAAGCCGGTCCTGAGAAAATAACCAAAACACCCCGGTCCATGTTCCCGCAGGGACAGCCGATCGGCTGTCCCTTTTGTATTGCTTGACTTTAACCAGCCAGGCTCATATTGTGTAGATTTTGCAGGAACTATCAAGGAGTTGCAATGAAACCGCTTTTTCTCAACCCTCCCACCTTCGAGGATTTTGACGGCGGCGCCGGTGCCCGCTACCAGGCCGCTCGCGAGGTAACCTCATTCTGGTATCCGGTCTGGCTATGCTATCCGGCCGGCATGATCGAAGGCAGCCGGGTGGTTGACGCCTCATCACAACGTCTCAACCTCGAGCAGTGTCTGGCTATCGCCAAAGATTTCGACATGGTGGTGATGTACACCTCCACGCCGACGCTACGACTGGATATCGAAACCGCCCGTCGAATCAAGCAACAAAAGCCGCAAACCGTCACCGTCCTGACCGGCCCCCATGTCACCATGCTGCCGGAGGAGTCGCTGCGCCAGGCCGAAGGGGCGGTCGATATCGTCTGCCGCGGCGAGTTCGACTATACGGTGGTGGATATCGCCGCCGGTACCCCCTGGGACCAGATCGCCGGTATCAGCTACCTCAAGGACGGCCAATGTCTCAGCACCCCCGACCGGGAAACCCCCACTGACCTGGATGCGCTGCCGTTCACCTCGCAGGTCTACAAGCGTGATCTGCCGGTGGACGAATACGTGATTCCGCACGTCAAAAACCCGTACGTCTCGATTTACACCAGCCGGGGCTGCCCGGCCAAGTGCACCTTCTGCCTCTGGCCCCACACCTACTCCGGTCGCCGCATCCGTACCCGCAGCGCCGAAAACGTCTACCAGGAAGTGAAGTGGATCAAGGAAAACCTGCCCCAGGTGCGCGACATCATCTTCGATGACGACACCTTCTCCGCCAACCGCCGCCATGCCCGCGAAGTGGCCGCCAAAATCGGGCCATTGGGCGTTTCATGGGTCATCAATGCCCGCGCCAACTGCGATTTCGAGACCCTCAAGATCATGCGCGACGCCGGCCTGCACCATGTGATCGTGGGGTATGAGAGCGGCAGCGACGAGATCCTCAGAAACATCAAGAAGGGGGTCACCCGCGAACGGGCGATCCAGTTCACCAAGGATTGCAAAAAACTGGGCATCACCATCCATGGCGCCTTCATCGTCGGCCTGCCGGGCGAGACCCGCGAGACCCTGAAAGACACCATCGCCTACGCCAAACAGCTGGACCTCGACTCGATCCAGGTCTCGCTCCCCTCCCCCTATCCCGGCACCGAGTTTTACAAAGAATGTGTCGCCAACGGCTGGCTGGTGTCAAACGCCTACATCGATGACACGGGGCACCAGATGTGCGTGGTCAGCTACCCGCACCTCTCAAACGAAGAGATCTTCAAGGCGGTGGAGGAGTTCTACAACAAGTTTTATTTCCGGCCCAGGTACATCCTGCGCAGTATCGGCAAGATGATTATCGACAGCGAGATTCGCAAACAACGGCTTAAGGAAGGCAAACAGTACTTCGAGTACATGCGCAAACGCAAGCAGGCGGTATGAGACGCCTGATCGTCAATGCCGATGACTTCGGCCTCTCGTCCGGAGTCAACCGGGCGATTGAACAGGCCTGGCAGCGGGGCATCCTCACCCAGACGTCGCTTATGCCGGGGGGCGACGCCTTTGACGAGGCGGTCAGCATCGCCAGACGCAACCCCGGCCTGCAGATAGGGCTGCATCTTACGCTGGTGCAGGGCCGGCCGGTCCTGCCGCCGGAACAGGTGCCGGGGCTGGTTGGGGCGAACGGCTGCTTTCCTGACAACCCGGTACAGATGGGGATGCGCCTCTACTTCGACCGGGGGGTACGCCAACAGCTGCGTAACGAGCTGGAGGCGCAGATTATCAAGATCAAGGACACCGGCCTCCCGCTCTCGCATATCGACGGCCACCTGAACATCCAGATGCATCCCACGGTCTTTGAGCTGTTGACCGAACTGATGCCACGGCACGGCATTAGCAGTTTCAGGATCACCCGCGAACGACTACGCCACAACCTGCAGTTTGACCGCTCCCGGATCATCGGCAAGAGCGTGGAGCGGGTAATCTTCGGCGCTCTGTCCGACCAGGTCGAACCCAAGCTGCACCGGCTTGGGATCACCCATGCCGCAGAGGTCAAGGGCGTATTCAACTCGGGCCGGATCACGGAGACCTATCTGCTGGCGATTCTGGACGGCCTTATGCCGGGCACCACGGAGATATACCTGCACCCCGGCTGCCTGCCGGATGCCGAAATAAGCCGCCGGATGCCCGACTACCTCCATGAGCAGGAGCTTGCCGCCCTGCTGTCGCCGGCGGTGCAACATCGGCTGGCTGACCTTGCCATCAGCCTGCGCAACTATCGGGGAGATGAGAAACCGTATGTTTAAGACCATTTTACTGATGATCCTGGCCGTAACTGCCGGTACCGTGGGCGACCTCCTGCTGGCCAAAGGGATGAAGGAGCTGGGTGACCTCTCCACCATGAATCTGCGCGGCATCATGGAGGTGGCGCTACGGGCCATGACCGAATGGAAGATCGTGGCGGGGACTGCCATGCTGGCCCTGTTCTTCTTTCTCTGGCTGGCCGTCCTTTCCTGGGAGGACCTATCGGTGGCGCTGCCGCTCCAGGCCCTCAACTACGTCCTGGTCGCCCTGCTGGCCAAATACATCCTGCATGAACAGGTGTCACCGCTACGCTGGGCCGGCATCACGCTGGTCTGCATCGGCGTCATGCTGATCACCAAGAGCAGTGCCGACAGCAAACAAACAGCCACAGCGGTGACGACAACAGTAAAAATAGAATCAAGAACAGGAGGTTAGCCGTGCTCCAAGACCACACTATCGGCTTTATCGGCGGCGGCAACATGGCCGAGGCCATCATCAAAGGGCTTATTGCGGGCGGCGTGGCTCCGCGTAACATTCTGGCCGCCGACCCGGTATTGGACCGGCGCGCACACCTGGCTACCACGCTGCAGATACGCACCAGTGACGACAACGGTGAAGTTGCCAAAGAGACTGACCTGATCGTATTGGCAACCAAACCTCAGGTGGCAGCCAACGCCCTTTCGGCACTGGAGGGCGGCATCACACCGGACAAGCTGGTCATCTCCATCATGGCGGGCATCTCAACCACCTTCGTTGAAGAGTCGCTGCGCAACGGTTGCCGCGTGGTGCGGGCCATGCCGAACACGCCAGCCTTGGTACAGACGGGTGCCACCGCCATCTGCGGCGGCCGTCGGGCGACCGCGGAAGACATGGAAATGGCCCGGCAGATATTCAATCTGGTAGGCACGGTCTACCAGGTGCATGAAAGGCAGATGGATGCCGTGACCGGCGTCTCTGGCAGTGGTCCGGCCTATGCCTTCTCCTTTATCGAAGCCCTGGCCGATGCCGGGGTCAAAAACGGTCTGACCCGCGACGTGGCCAACGGCCTGGCCGTCCAGACCGTGCTGGGGTCTGCCCGACTGCTGCAGGAGAGCGGCGAACACCCGGCCGTGCTGCGTGACCGGGTGAGTTCTCCGGGCGGCACCACCATCGCCGCCATGCATGCCCTTGAAAACGGCCGCTTCAACGGATTGATCATGGATGCGGTGGACGCCGCGGTCAAACGCTCCAAAGAGCTGGCAGGTATCAAACTGCTCTAAATTTGAACGCATGCACGGTCAAAGGCCACCCGGCCGAAGTTTCGCATACCGTTGTCAGTACGTATCGGACCATACAACAAGCAGAGGGAGAAATCGTTGTCAGCAGATGAACCGGTGTTGATGCAGGGGAATGAGGCTATGGCCCGCGGCTTGGTGGAACATGGCTGTGTGGTGGCAGCATCCTATCCGGGCACTCCCGCTTCCGAAATCCTGTCAGCTGTCGATGCCTGGCGCAAACAGGAAGGGGTGGCAATGCACGTCGAATGGGCGGTCAACGAGAAGGTGGCCTTCGAGATCGCCTATGCCGCCAGCCAGACAGGGCTGCGCGCCGCCACCGCCATGAAGCAGGTGGGATTGAACGTCGCCTCGGACCCCCTGATGAGCGCCGCCTACTTGGGCACCATCGGCGGGTTTGTCATCATCAGCGCCGACGACCCCGGCCCCCATTCCTCACAAACCGAACAGGATTCCCGCCTGATGGCGATGCAGGCCAAGCTGCCGATACTGGACCCCGCCTCGCCAGCCGAAGCCCGGGAACTGGTTGGCTGCGCCTTTGCCCTGTCCGAGGCGTTTGAATTGCCGGTGATGCTGCGCCCCACCACCCGCGTCTGTCACGCCTGCCAGGATATAACGCCAGCGCCGGTCAATACGCTCGAACGCAAGGCCGATTTCCATAAGGATCCGCAACGCTGGGCCGCCACGCCAAAGTTTCGCTATGAACTTCACCGCGCACTGAATCATAAGCTGTCTCAAATTGCCGCCTATGCGCCCACCGCCCCCCGCTGTCTGAACCCGACCACCCAAAGTAGCCGGGCCGTGGTCGCTTCCGGGGTTGCTGCGGCCCATGCCCTGGAGCTGATCACGACCATGGGGCTGCAGGAAGAGTTCGTCTTCTATCAGGTTGTACAGCCTTACCCGCTGCACAGCGACTTTATGGCGGAGATTCGCAGCAGCTACGACGACGTGCTGATTTTGGAAGAGACGGCCGCGGTGATCGAGATGCAGCTGTGTGACTATCGCACCGTCCGCGGCAGGCTGTCCGGTGATCTGCCTGATGCCGGTGAACTGCTGCCTGAGATCATTGAACGCATCCTGTACCGTTTCATCGGTCAACCGGTGCCGGAACCGGTTGGAACCACTGCCGCAGGCGGGAGGCGTCCGACGCTCTGTCCTGGCTGTCCGCACCGCGCCAGTTTCTATGCCATTAAAAAGGCCGCTCCGCGAGGGCTGTATCCGAGCGATATCGGCTGCTACACCCTGGGGAGCAACCTGGGGGCGGTGGACACGGTGCTGTGCATGGGGGCGGCCATCGGCCAGGCTGCCGGCTTCTATCAGGCCTACCGGGTCACCGGACAACAACGGGATATCGTTGCCACGATTGGCGATTCGACCTTTTTCCATGCCGGTATCCCGCCACTTATCGACGCCGTGGTACAAGGGGCCCGCTTCGTCCTGGTGATCCTGGATAACAGTACCACCGCCATGACCGGCAACCAACCGACACCGGCCCACGGGACACCCGACGGTACGGCGGTCGATATCGCCTCCATTGTGACCGGCTGCGGCGTATCGTTCTGCAAAAACGGCGACCCGCTGGAGCTGCCGGCCTTCACCGATCTTATGCGGGAGGCGCTGGCCTTCTCGCGCGACCACGGCATTGCGGTGGTAATCGCCCAAAGCCCCTGCCTGGTCGACAAAAGCGTGCGCCATGCCAGACGCCCGCAGGCCCAGATAACGCCTGCGGCCTGCACCGGCTGCCGGCACTGCACCACCCAGTTTGAATGCCCTGCCCTGGTGTACGACGAGACCAGCAACAAGGTAACGGTCGACAGCATGCTCTGCAGTGGCTGTGGGGTCTGCCGTACCGTCTGCCCTGTGCAGGCCATCGGCCAGAAGGAGCAGCCATGACCTCGCAACAGCTGATCATATCCGGCGTCGGTGGCCAGGGGATTCTCTTCATCACCCGGCTATTGGCTGAAACTGCCATTGCCAAAGGGCTGCCGGTACTCACCTCCGAGACCCACGGCATGGCACAACGCGGGGGGATTGTGATCTCTCACCTGAAGATTGGTGATTTTGCCAGCCCCTTGATACGTCCCGGCCAGGCCGACGGACTGATCGCCCTGAGCACGTCAAATGTTGCGTTGCACCGCTCGTTTTTGCGTACAGATGGTTGGATCGCCGCCAACAGCGCACAACCGTTGTGCCTTGCGGAGCCCCCTCAGGTGATCACCATCGATGCCGACCAGATCGCCCGCAACATGGACAATCCGCAGGCCGTCAACCTGATTGTGCTGGGAAAGGCACTGGCGAGCAGCCGACTGTTCTGCACGGTAGACGAGATGATGGCGGTGATCAGTCGCCACCTGTCCGGCAGGCCTGCTCAGCTGGCTGGGGCACTGGCGGCCGTCACTGCCGCTTAAACACGGAGTTGCGCGCAGATGTTCAAACGTTTTCCACCTAAAATTACAACCTCTGAGGCACTGACGGCGCATCAGCTGGCAGGCCTCCAATGGACCGTTCAGCATGCCTTTGACTATTCCTCCTTCTACCGAGAGCACCTGACAGCAGCCGGGATAACGCCGGGGGACATCACCTGCCTGGACGACCTGCGCCGGCTGCCGTTCACCACGGCGGCCGATCTGGCCGCGGACTACCCCTTCGCCCTGCGGGCGGCCCCGTTTGATGACCTGGTACGGATCCACGCCTCATCCGGTACCACCGGCAAACGCAAGGTGCTCTGCTACACCCGCAAGGATATTGCGGACTGGCAGGATATGTTTGCGCGCTGCTATGAACTGGCCGGTCTTACCTGCCAAGATCGCGTACAGATAGCTGTCGGCTATGGTCTCTGGACCGCCGGCATCGGCTTCCAACAGGCCTGCGAACACTTTGGCGCCCTCGCGGTGCCGGTCGGACCCGGCAACCTAGAACTGCAGACCGCCTTTCTGATCGACCTGCAGTCCACGGTCTTCTGCTGCACCGCCTCCATGGGGCTTCTTTTAGCCGAAGAGGTACAACGGCGGGGACTGCGGGACAAGCTTAACCTGAAAAAGATCATCCTGGGGGCCGAGCGTTCCAGCGCGGCCATGCTTGACACCATGCGCCACTGTCTTGGTATCGACGAGATATACGACATAACCGGCCTCACCGAGCTCTATGGCCCTGGTGCCGGACTGTCCTGCCGCGAAGACAACGGGATTCACTACTGGGCGGATTATTATATCCTCGAGGTCCTCAATCCACTCACCTTGAAACCGGTTGCCCCTGGCGAGATCGGCGAGATGGTCTTCACCACCTTGTGCAAAGAAGGAGCCCCGCTGATACGCTACCGCTCCCGCGACCTGACACGGCTTTTGGAGGGTCCCTGTCCCTGCGGATGCATGCTGCCCCGCCATGACCGCATCCTGGGCCGTTCTGACGACGTGGTCATCTTCCGTGGCGTCAACATCTATCCGGGCCAGATCGACGAGGTGCTTCGGCAGATACCGGGTATCGGCAGCGAGTATCAGCTCCTGCTCGATCATACGCCGGATGGACGGGATGCCATGCTGGTGCGTGTCGAACGGAGCCGAAACGGTGGCGGTCCGCCTGATGAACTGCTGACAAGGCTGATTATCGGGGGGATCAAACATACCATGCTGGTAAGCTGCAACGTTGAGTTGCTGCAACCGGGGACCCTGCCCCGCTCTGAAGGAAAGACAAAACGGGTCTTCGACAGGCGCTGTTTTGAGTAGACAGGGTATGTAGATGTAGAGAGAACGGATGACAAATAACGAGCCTGCTGGCATGCCAGCAGGCTCGTATGCGGTGATTATTACCGGATTCGTCTCACACGAGCAATCCGGGCCGGGTTGTTCTTCATAACCTAGTAGACAACATTCCTCTTCACGGCGTTACCCGCCAGGAGCTGGGCAAAGGCCTTGCCCTGGTCCGCATTGACCAACAGATACCGCGGCAGCACCTGAAGTTTATCATGGGCGGTGGCAGGACGCCGTTCAATGGAGAAGGTGCTGACATACCCGGCTTCACGCGCCTTTTTCAGCAGGTAGTCGTCGTAGATGCCGAAGGGCCAGGCCAAGAGATCCACCGTCCCGCCCAACTCCTGTTCAAGTTTATGTTTTGACTTGGTCAGTTGCATCGTCACCAGTTTCTCATATTCAGCCGGTTGCAGCTTTCTGCGGTCCCTTTTGAAGTTTGGATGCCAGTAGGTATGGGACTGGATGTCAAACAGGCCGGTCTTCTTCAGTTCCCGCAGCTGCTCCCAGGTCATGGCGTACTTGGCATTGGAGATGGCGGAGGGGTAGACAAAGACGGTAACCGGATAGCGGTACTGGCGGATGATCGGCAGCATCTCGCTATACACCGACTTATGGGCATCATCCTCCACAATGACTACCGATTTTTGCGCCGGGGCCGGCGCCTTCCCCTGATACCACTGCACCAACCGGCGCAACGGGATCACGGTAAAGCCATTGTCGTGCAGATACTTCATATGGGAGGCAAAAACCGTGGTCTTGATGGTCATGCCATCGGCTACAGTGGGGCCCAAACGGTGATACAGCAGGATCGGCACCGAGACTTCGGGGGCAGCGGCAAGCACGGGAGATGAAAACAGCAAGGAGGCCAAGAGACATACACTAGCAACGACACGCAACATCACAACAACCCTTTCCTTATGAAAGTAGCAACGACTCAGAAAACGCCCTCTATGGTGGTACTCAGGCGCGCACCAGATAGACCGAACAGGGGGCCAGCTCTGCCACCCGGTGGGAGACACTCCCTTTCAGGCGGCGCTGCAAAAAACCCTTACCAGAACTACCGATGACGATCACATCGATCCCTTCCTGCTGGGCAAACTCCACCAGTTTTTCTGCCGGCTCACCGGCCTCGACGATCATCTCCAGCGGGATGTCATATTCGGCCGCACTCTTTTCAACAATATAAAAAATCCGTTTTCTGATCTCCTCCCAATTTTCCGTTTCTGTCAGGGGTTTGACCGGTACGAAATCGGAATACGAGGAACTCTGCACATTGGGCACTACCAGCAGGGCGTAGATCTTGCTTTTAAACTGGCTGCGATTCCCGGCGGCCATACGCACCGCCTCTTCGGCCGCCTTGTCCGAATAGGGGGAGCCATCAATAGCCACCAGTATCTTTTTTCGCAGGTTCAGCATGCCGGCTCCGTGATGTTTTATTTTCTGCCTTCCGTTCGCTAAAAACGGGCAGCCACGGATATAAAATATAATGCAATCGTTCTGACTTGACAATTATAAAACATTTTTCTATATTTTAGTGACACTGACCTTCTTCGGCCAGCCATCAATCTTACACTGTGTCAGGATCCAGTACCCATGGCTAAAAAAGAAAAATCCGAATACCTGATCCAAGCCGTATCTCACGCCCTTGACCTGCTTGAACAGTTTCATGACGAAATTGACGAACTCGGCGTAACAGAGCTCTCAAAACGACTAAAGCTCCACAAGAACAACGTATTTCGCCTGCTCGCCACCCTCGAGTCCCGTGATTACATCGAACAGAACAGGGTCACTGAAAACTACCGCCTGGGCCTCAAAACTCTGGAACTGGGCCAGACCTTCATCAAACAGATGGGCCTGCTGCGCCAGTCCAAACCGGTACTCGAGACACTGGTCGATGAGTGCAATGAAACCACCTACGTGGCGATCTTAAAAGACTTTCATATCATCTATCTGGATGCCGTGGAAACGAATATGACCGTCCGGGTGGTACCGCGTGTCGGCTCGAGGTTGCCCGCCTATGCAACCGCAGCCGGCAAGGTGCAGATCGCCTACATGAGCGACGAGGAACTGGATCACTTTTTGCCACAGCGCGAGTTGCCGAAATTTACCAAAAACACCATCAGCGACCGCGAACAGCTCAAAAAAGAACTCCGCGTCATCGCCGAGCAAGGTTTTGCCATCGACAACGAAGAACTTGACGAGGGGGTTCGCTGTGTTGGCGCTCCGATCCGCGATTACACCCGCCGGATCATCGGCGCTGTCAGCATCTCCGGCCCCTCGATGCGCTTTTCCGACGAACGGATAGAGAAGGAATTGACCCCGCTGGTGACCAAGGCCGCCGAAGAAATTTCATCAAAGCTCGGCTTTCAGAAGTAGCGGGGCGGCCCACCTTCCATACAGATAATGGAACGGCGCAAGGTGCCACCCTCTGCTAGAAGAGCGTCTTCCGATCAAGGATGTTGTCAAGAAAACCGCTTCCCTTCGGCCCCTTGTAATCAACACACTTGGCCCAGGCCCCCAGGGCTGTGCCAACATCCTTTTTCTGCTCTGCACTCATTTTATCATAACTGAGCTCCGCAGCCGGCGTCAAAAGGATGTTCACAAATTGCCGGTAATCAACATTGGCTGGCAGCTTTTCCACCACACAGGTGCAATAGCTCTCCACCCCCACCGCCTTCATACATTGCTCCCGCTTGACCGGCAGACTCTGTTTTTGGAGCTTCAGCGCCTTTAACTCATTGATCTGACGTTCAAGTTTCTGGATTTTTTCCAGTAGCTCCGCCTGCTTCTTTGGGTCCTCCACGGCAAAGACATTTGAAGCCGCAAAAATCAGCAACAAACTGACCGAAATCACGTTGAGTTTTTTCATAGGGTCTCCTTGGTAGACGCAAAAGGCACCTGCCCGCCGGACAGATGCCTTGTTAGAATTAAGATGGTGCCCAGAGCCGGAGTCGAACCAGCGACACGTGGATTTTCAGTCCACTGCTCTACCAACTGAGCTATCTGGGCGAAGAGCTTTTGTTTATATAGGTGTTTCACCGTGCTGTCAATACGAAAGTGCATTCAGACAGCCTTGATCGGTATGTAGTTGCAGAATGGCTCCTCAGCCATGTAATCGCCATACACGGCATCCGCTCGGGCACGGCAGCCCCCACAGACATTGATGAACTCGCACTGGCCACACTTCCCCTTGTACGCCTTAAAATCGCGCAGATCATTGAATATCTTGGATTCTTCCCATATCTGCCGAAACGGCGTCTGCTTGACATTACCCGCTACTCGGTGAAAATACGAGCAGGGCTTCACGTTACCGAAACAGTCAATCAGACAGATACTCTGTGCCGCAATACACCCCTTCCCCCCCCCTGTCGAAAAGGTTAGGGACCGACGCTGAAAGCTAACTCCTTCCGCCTTGGCCTTCTGCGGCACAATCCGGTAGTAGTGGGGCGCGCAGGTGGGCCGCATCAGAATTTCATCCTCCAGCTTTTCCTGCTGATAGTGCCAGTCCAGTATCTCTTCGTAATCCTCCTTGGAAATCAACTCGTTCATGATCTCTTCGCCCCGACCGGTGGGCACAATCATGAACATATACCAGGCAGTGGCCCCCAGAGACTTGGCCAATTTAAAGGTAGCAGCGATGTCGTGCTGATTGCGTTTGGTAAAGGACGAATTGATCAAAAATTTCTGTCCGTTCTTGCGAAACAGTTCCGCCGCCCGTACAACCCCTTCAAAAGCACCTGGGCACTGCCTGAAATTGTCATGTATGGCCGCCGTCGAGCCATCCAGCGAAAGCGAGACCATCTTAATGTCGGCAGCCTTCATCTGCTTGCAGATCTCGTCGGTTACCAATGCACCGTTAGTAGCCATACACATCCGCAAGCCGCATGATGTGCCGTATTGCGCTAGCTCGAAGATATCCGGTCGCATCAACGGTTCACCGCCGGACAGCACCACCACCGGCTTGGAAAACGCGGCTATCTCGTCCAACAGGGCCTTCCCCTCAGCGGTGGTAAAATCACCCTCAGAGGCAGTCAGATCCGATGAACAACGACAGTGCACACAGCGAAGGTTGCATTTTTGGGTGGTTTCCCAGGCGATCCATTTGGGGAGATACTCTGCTTTCATGAACGACTCCAGACGTAGGGCACACAGTTCGTCACATCGTAAGAGAAAACGCCCAAAAACTCAAGCGCATATGCATAGAATCCCCCACTTGCAGACGGAATCAGCTTGAATCTAACGCAGCATTCTGCTATAGAAAACCATCCACGCATTCAACCTAGTCGCATTGCCGCCCAACAAGGAGACAGGCATGTCCACGTCCCAGATGGTCATGTATGATGAAGAATTTCAGGAGATCAACGAGGTAATTGAGCGCCTGCTCAAAGATTCAAACTCAAAAGTGATCTTTCTGGTCGACAAGAACGGTCAGTTGATCTCCGGTGTTGGAGAAACCGAACGCTTCGACACCACCTCCCTAGCCTCCCTCACCGCCGGGAACATCGCAGCCACCGGCGGTCTTGCCAAACTGATCGGCGAAAAAGAATTCTCAATCCTGTTTCATGAAGGTGAAAAAGACAACCTGCACATCTCAATTGTCGGCGGTCGCGTCATCCTTGTTGTGCTGTTTGACAACCGGTCCTCACTTGGCCTCGTCCGTCTTCGCGTCAAAAAATCATCCGAGGAACTGTCCGCCATCTTCGAGAAGCTTGTTAAGAAGTCTGAAGAACAGGCAAAGTCAGGTTCATCGTCATTCCCGTTTGCCGAAATCACCGATGACGATATCGACAACCTGTTCAGCTAGCAAACTCGAGGTACGCTTGCATGTCCTTCATCAACTACGCTTCGCGTGAAATCAATTGCAAGATCGTGTATTACGGCCCCGGCCTCTGCGGCAAGACCACCAACCTGCAACACATCTATTCGAAGACAGCCCCCGATGCTAAAGGCAAGATGATCAGTCTCGCCACCGAAACCGAACGCACCCTCTTCTTTGACTTTTTACCGCTCGCCCTTGGCGAAATACGTGGCTTCAAGACCCGCTTTCACCTGTACACTGTTCCAGGCCAGGTCTTTTACGATGCCTCGCGCAAGCTCATTCTTAAAGGTGTTGACGGCATCGTTTTTGTCGCCGATTCGCAAGAAGAGCGCATGGATGCCAATGTCGAATCATTGGAGAATCTTCGTTTTAACCTGAAGGAACAGGGCTACGACCTCGATAAGCTCCCGTATGTAGTCCAATACAACAAACGTGACCTGCCTAACGTCACACCAATTGAGACGTTACGCAAAGACCTAAACCCGACAAACGTACCGGATTTTACCGCCTGTGCGTCAACCGGTGAAGGCGTATTTGAAACCCTGAAGGCAGTGGCGAAACTCATCCTGGTCGATCTTAAAAAGGGGAGGTAACCTCCCATTTCAGCAGGCGGCACAAAATGAATTTACTTGCATTATTGCCCAAAGCTATGTATAGATAAAAATCCTTGTCGCGAGAGAGGAGAGATGGCCGAGTAGGTCGAAGGCGCTCGCCTGCTAAGCGAGTATACTGGGTAAACCGGTATCGAGGGTTCGAATCCCTCTCTCTCCGCCACTATTGCACTTTTAGCTGTATCACCTGCGCTTGTAGCTCAGCTGGATAGAGTACCAGACTACGAATCTGGGTGTCGGGAGTTCGAATCTCTCCAAGCGCGCCATACAAAACGGGTCAGGATGCAAGTTTTCCTGACCCGTTGTTTGTTCGGAGGCACGTCGGTCGCTGGTGGGCCGCCCGGTCTTCAAAACCGGTGGAGGGGATGAGAAATTTCCTCGGTGGGTTCGATTCCCATGTGCCTCCGCCATTAACTATCCGGATACGTCCGATGCAGCACTTAAGCCCCTTGAAAATAGGGGCTTTTTTCATATCCATTGTTCTCTGCCGTCCTATATGGTATCTTCAAATCATCGTTCAAATCACGAACATATGATAGCCCGCCGCTCTTCACCTTCTACATTCACTCATACTACAGAATCACTATACTGTAGTTAGTACTTTTGCAAAAAGCGTGACAGCCCAGGAGAAAAGGATTCAATTTTTGCCCTCACCTGTACATCAAGCGTTTTGAGCCAACGATCGGGTATCGCCCCCACCCCGTAGTACGCCCCGGCCAATCCCCCCGCCAGTGCTGCCGTCGTATCCGCATCACCACCATTAGCCGTAACCGTGACTATGCAGCCCTCTAGGCTGTCCGTGACAAAGAACCCATGCAGCACCGTCCGTAGAGTATCCACGATATAGCCGCCTGACTTGCCGTCGAATTTCCCAGGCTCGAACCGCGGGTAGCGCCGGGCAATCTCCAGGAGCCGTTGCTTGTCAGCTCCTTGCAGAGCTGCTGCCACCAAAGAGGCATAGCAGCGGCACCCCTCGTCTGATTCCTCGTTGTTGTGCGTCAGGCGGGACTGTTCCACAACCGCTTGCTGCATGGTCTCCGGCTGATCGGCATAGGCCAGGATCAAGGGAAGCGCACGCATCACCCCACCGTTTCCGGCTGAGTCCTCAGCGTATGGGGCTTCAAGTCTACCGGTCCTAATGTGACGGTTAATGCCGATGCTCACCGTACGGCCGATGTCCAGCGGCTCGCTGTTGTACCACTCCACAAAGTGGGCCGCGATATCCGGAAGGTTGTAGCCGCCGCAGGCCACCAGGGAGCGGGCCACACACAGCATCATCTCAGTGTCGTCCGTGATCTGCCCCGGCTCCAGCTTCAGCCAGCCGCCGCCGATGATGTCCCGGTGTACGCCATACTCTGCCTTGATCTCCTCCGGCGTCATGAACTCCGCGCTGGCTCCTAGGGCGTCGCCCACGGCAAAGGCAAGCAGAGAGCCAAGCCCCCGCTCTTGACGGCCCACCCTATCTGTCATCAGTGGTTACTTTCTCCGACGTCATCACTTTGCTTATCTTACCCCGGTATCCGTGAATCTATTATTGTTTCGCACGGTTGTACCATATCACAAATATCCGTCCCCGTAAAATTTGCCCGATAAACAAAGGGACAATTGGACCCATTTACAGGGGACAGATACCCGCATATGGAGTGTGTGATACCTGGCTGGGGGGTATACTCGGTCCGCATTTCCCCGGCACAACAGCCCCAGCGAATCATCCAAGTTGGATGTTTTAAACAATCAAGTTGATTTAACTTATTGAAATAACTAATTATTTATATTAACTCGTCGTAGTGGAGCTGTTACGGTTCAGCAATGAAGTAACTCACATGGAAAGGGGGTGATCGCTATGAGAATTTCTGAACTGATTACAGAACTGGAAGAGGCCCGGGTGATGTCGCTGTTCACATGGCCCCCGGGAAGTGTCAGGCCTGGAACTGGTGCAGGACGACGCAGGACTTGAGATGGACGCACACGTCTTTATCTGCTGACCTGCCGGAAACTTGTTGAGGAGAAAGCCGCTCCAGATCGAGGCGGCTTTCTGTCATGGGTAACTATGGGGGTAACAACGGTTTTAAGGATTAAAACAATAATTCAATTCCCATGTGCCCGTACTTCTGCGTTAGTAAGCGCCTAAACGCAACGAGGCGATCCCGCAAACCAGGATCGCCTCGTTTTTCGTGTTATGAGGTTACTACTACGAAATTACTTTAACGGCGGCCTGTGCCAGTTGCAACAGATAGGAAGGCACAACGCCGGGGATTAAAGTGCCAAGGAACGAAACAAGCAATGCAAGGGAGACAGGAGCGGTCAGACTAACCCAGCCAAACTCTTCTTCAGCCGGTTTCATATACATATAGACCATCACCCGCAGGTAGTAGTAGGCCGACGCAGCGCTGTTCAGGACACCAATCACGGCCAGCCAGATGTACCCAGCCTCAACCGCGCCGGAGAACAGGTAAAACTTGCCGATAAAGCCAGCCGTTGGCGGAATGCCAGCTAAAGAAAACAGGAACAGGGTCATGATGGCTGCCAGAGCGGGACGCTTGTGCCCCAGACCGGCAAAATCCTGTACATTACCGTTGGTCTCGCCCTGTTTGGCAACCAAAACAACAATCGCAAAGGCACCGATGTTCATAAAGGCGTAGGACAGCATATAAAACAGGATACCGGAGGTGCCGGTCGTGTTGGCTGCAGCAAAGCCTACCAGAGCGTAACCTGCGTGCGCGATGGATGAATAAGCCAGCATTCGTTTGATGTTGTCTTGACGCAGAGCGGTTATATTACCAACCGTCATGGTCAATACGGCCAGAATCCACAGCAGGTCACTCCAATCAGCCTTCATCGAAGGAAACGCTACCAGGAACATACGCAGGAAGGCTGCGAAGGCCGCCGCCTTGGGACCAGCGGACATAAGTGCGGTAACCGGCGTGGGAGCGCCCTCATAGACATCAGGCGTCCACATATGGAATGGCACGATGGCGATCTTGAAGGCGAAACCGGTCAGGATCAGCAGGGCGCCAATCAACAGCAGGATATCGGGTTGCCCCATCTGCGACGCAACGGCTGCAATCTTGGCGATACGGGTGTAGCCGGTCGCACCGTACACCAATGCCATACCATACAGCAGGAAACCTGTTGAGAAGGCGCCCAGCAGAAAATACTTCAGACCTGATTCGTTCGATTTTACGTTTGCACGATTGAATCCGGCCAGCACGTACAATGAGATAGACATCAATTCAAGACCCAGAAAGATGGTCATCATATCGGTGCCAGAGGCCATCAGCATCATGCCGACGGTGGTGAAGAGCACCATGGGATACAGTTCTCCCTGGTTGCATCCCTCACGCTCCATATACTGATCACTGATAAGCACCGCCAAACCGGCCGCAATGACGAAGATCAGCTTGAAAAAGATGGCGAAGTTATCCAGCACCACTGAACCGCTGAAACCATCAACATTCTGCCCCCAGCCACAAGCAGCTGTATAACCTGCCGCCACAAGGCCGGCCAGACTGAGCCAGGCCAAGTATCCCTTGGATTTGGAGGGTACGAAGACGTTAACCAGCAACAGTGCCATACCTACCACCGAGAGAATGATCTCCGGCATGATGGTGGCAAGGTTAATCGTCTGAAAAAGTTGGGCTACATTAATTTCCATTGAACAGTCCTCCAGGAACGTTGACTCTATTGGCTAGTGAGCGGTGACCGGCTGTTCAGCAGCAGGCTGTACTGGTGCAACTTCAGGCTGCGCAACGACAGGGACGACAACCTTGGCGGTAGCCACCGGCTCAATGCGGGCCTTAGCAATCACCTTCATGACGGACGGTGTCATCTTTTCAATGAAGGGGTTCGGGTACACGCCCATCACGAAGATTAACACGACCAGTGGGACCATGATCGCAATCTCACGCAGATTCAGGTCGGCAAGCACCTGATTCTTCGGATTGTCCAGCTCACCGAACATCACGCGCTGGAACATCCAAAGCATGTAGACAGCGGCGAAGATAACCCCACTGGAGGCGATTACGGCATACCAACGCAACGAGCTCTCAAAAGAACCGATCAGGATCAGGAACTCACCAACAAAGCCGTTGGTACCGGGCAGACCGATCGAAGAGAGGGTCACGATCATGAAGATGGTGGCAAAGATCGGCATCTGTTTTGAGAGTCCGCCGAAGTCGGTGATGAGACGAGTATGCCGACGCTCGTAGATGAAGCCGACGATAAGGAACAGTGCGCCGGTGGAGATACCATGGTTCAGCATCTGCAGCATGCCGCCGGTAACGCCTTGCTCATTGAGGGAGAACACACCCAGCATGACGAAGCCCAAGTGGGCCACCGAGGAGTAGGCCACCAGCTTCTTGACGTCCTCCTGTACCATTGCAACCAGCGCCGCATAGATAATGCCGATCACCGCCAGGGTGGCAATCAGCGGAGTGAACCGGTGGGTGGCCTCAGGGAACAACGGCATGGCGAAACGCACATAACCGTAAGTACCCATCTTCAGCAGGATGGCGGCCAGAATTACCGAGCCAGCGGTCGGTGCCTCGGTGTGCGCATCGGGCAACCAGGTATGCAACGGAAACATCGGTACCTTGATGGCGAAAGCGAAGGCGAAGGCCAGGAACAGCCAGGTCTGGGTGGCTGGATCGATCTTCAGATCAAAGAAGTGCAGCAGGCTGAAGTCGGTGATACCGGCCTTGGTGCCCAGGAAGTAAAGGTAGATTAGGGCAACCAGCATCAGCATGGAACCGACCATGGTGTAGATGAAGAACTTCAGCGCTGCGTAGATCCGGTTCTTGCCGCCCCAGATACCGATCATGAAATACATCGGGATCAGCATCACTTCCCAGAAGATGTAGAACAGAAACAGGTCGAGCGAGATGAAGGCGCCCAGCATGCCGGTCTCGAGCAGCAGCAGGCAGATCATGTACTCTTTGACCTTCTCTTCCACAGCCGTCCAGGTGGAGAGCACCGCAATCGGCATAATGAAGGTGGTCAGCATCACCAGCCAGAGGCTGATGCCATCAATACCGATGTTGTAACGCATGGCAAACGGCCCGGCAGCAATCCAGGGCACATTTTCCACAAACTGGAAATCAGCGTTGGTCTGGAAGCCGGTCAGGATCGGCAGCGAGACCGCAAAGGTGGCGATAGTCGTCAGCATGGCGACACCGCGCAGGGTCCCCTTGCTCTCCTTGGGGATGAAGAGCAGCAGGAGCACCCCCAGGATCGGCAGAAAGGTCATCACGCTCAAAATGTTACTCATCGAATCTGCTCCTTTATACAGAATGCGAAACGGAACGTTACTTAAACACGTAGTAGGCGACGATCGCGACCACACCCAGCGCCATTGACCAGGCGTAGTTGTAGATCAGACCGGACTGCATGTAGCGGATAACACCGCCAAAGGCCATAACGGTACTGGCGACACCATTTACCACTCCATCCACAACCAGAACGTCAAAGCCTTTCCAAAGGAATCTACCCAAGGCCTTGCAGGGATTGACAATCATGAAGTCATACAACTCATCGATATACCACTTGTTGTAGACCGCACGATGGAGTGCCGGGAAGGCGGTGGTGAATTTCTTAGGCAGTTCGGGGTTTATCAGATAGAGCAGAGCGGCAATAGAGATACCGATCAGGGCAATCACCACCGAGGCGGCCATCATCCCCCACTCCAGGGTGTGGCTGTGCTGTTCGGGGTGGACATGGGCCAGCATATACTGGTTGGCATTTGCAAAGACCGGCTCAAGGTATTGATCAAGATAGTTGGGCACCCCCCCGAACAGATCACCGATCAGCTTAGGCAGACCAAGATAGCCACCAAGGATGGAGAGCAAAGCAAGGACAAGCAACGGAATCACGATCACCATCGGCGACTCGTGCAGGTGCTTCTCAGCCCCCTCCTTGATCCGGCAGGTACCGAAAAAGGTCATGAACACCAAACGGAACATGTAGAAGGCGGTCAGCAGCGCCGCACAGGCGCCCATTCCCCACAGGACAATGTTCAGGTCACCGTGCAACGGATTGGAGAAGGCCTGCCAGAGGATTTCATCCTTTGAGAAGAAGCCGGAAAAACCTGGTATACCGGCAATCGCGATGGTGGCAATCAGGAAGGTCAGGAAGGTAAGCGGCATGTGTTTCCGTAAGCCGCCCATGTTGCGCATGTCCTGGGCATCATCATGGGAATGAACATGGTGCAGGGCGCCATGCATGGAGTGGATCACCGCACCGGAACCGAGGAACAGACAGGCCTTGAAAAAGGCGTGGGTCATCAGGTGGAAGATACCGGCAGTAAAGGCCCCCACCCCCATGGCCAGGAACATGTAGCCCAGCTGTGAGACGGTGGAGTAGGCCAGCACCCGCTTGATATCGTTCTGTGCGGTGCCGATGGTGGCGGCAAACAGGGCGGTACAGCCACCGACCAGTGCGACGACGGTCATGGTTTCAGGTGAACGGATGAAGAGGTAGCTCATCCGTCCGATCATATAGACCCCGGCGGTCACCATGGTGGCGGCGTGGATCAGGGCGGAAACCGGGGTAGGACCTTCCATGGCGTCCGGCAACCAGGTGTACAACGGAATCTGGGCGGACTTACCGGTGGCCCCCAGGAAGAAGCAGAGGGTAATGACGGTTACGACCCCTCCGGTCGGCAGCAGGTTGGCATTCTTGGCTAGTTCGGTGAACTGGATAGTCCAGATGTTGTTGGTCTGTCCCATGTACCAGAACAGGGTGAAGGTACCCAGCAGGAAACCAAAGTCACCGACCCGGTTCATCACAAAGGCCTTCTTACCTGCGTCTCCGGCGGACTTTTTGTGAAAATAGTAACCGATCAAGAGGTACGAACAGAGGCCAACGCCCTCCCAGCCGACGAACATCAGCAACAGGTTGTTGCCGGTTACCAGGAGCAGCATGGAGAACACAAACAGGTTCAGGTAGGCAAAAAAGCGATAGAAGCCTTCCTCACCGTGCATGTAGCCGATGGAGTAGACATGGATCAGAAAGCCGATACCGGTCACCACCAAAAGCATCAAACAGGACAGCGGATCAATCAGAAAGGCAACGTCGGCATTAAAGTGGCCAGCCGTGATCCATGTGAAGATCTTGACGTTGATCACACGCTCTTCTGCAGGGAGGCCGATCAGCTTAAGGAAGGTCATGACGGATACGATGAAGGAACAGAGTACCGCAAAGGCACCGATCGAGCCGATGACCGTCTCATTCTTGATCTTCTTCCCCAGCAATCCGTTGATCAGAAAACCGATCAGGGGAAACAGGGGTATCAGCCACACGTTGTCGAACATTGAGCTACTCCTTTATTCAAATTCGTCTTAGCAAGGTACCGGTTCAGATAGCAGCACTACGTCACACTATGCCATTACCACTTCATCAGGTTTGCGTCGTCAACGTCAATCGACTCGCGGTTGTTAAAGAATGCGATAAACAGGGCTAAACCGACCGCAGCCTCGGCTGCGGCAACCGTCATAATGAAGAAGACAAATATCTGGCCGTCGAGGTTCCCCAAGTGGCGGGAAAGGGCGACGAAGGTCAGGTTGACGGCATTCAGCATCAGCTCGATGCACATAAACATGACGATTGCGTTTTTACGGGTCAGAACCCCAATAGTGCCGATGGAAAACAATACGGCGCTGACAAGCAGGTAATTGGTCAGGTTATCCATTATCATGACACCTCTAGGAAAGTTTTTTCTTGGCCAGGATCACTGCCCCAACCATGGCGGCCAGCAACAGAATCGAGGTGACCTCAAACGGCAACAGGAAGTCGGTAAACATGACAGCACCGATCAGCTCGGTGTGACCAATCTGATTGATGACGTCAGAGGTCACCGGGCCAGCCAGCATGGCCACCTTACCGCGGGTCAGGAACAGGACGGACAGAAGCAGTGTCACAATACCGGTCACAGTGCCGAGTGCGACCTGATGGACATGCTTCTTGTTGGCATCAACACGAATATTCAGCAGCATGATGGTGAAGACGATCAACACCATAATGGCGCCAGCATAGACAATGATCTGGACAGCGGCCATGAAGGGGGCATCCAGCATGGCGTAGTAGGTCGCCAGACAGAAGAAGGTCAGCACTAGGGAGAGCGCACTGTTGATCGGGTTCTTGCAGGTAACGACCAGCAGCGCCGATACAACGGCCACTATAGTGACAATGGCGAAGAAAATAGATGAGATATCCATGTACTGCGCTCCTTTATTTCTTTTCTAAAAGTCGTTCCTTGGTGAAGACAAAGTCTTCTCGCCGATAATTGGCCAGCTCAAACTCACCGGTCATTTTGAGCGCGTCCACCGGGCAGGCTTCCACGCAATAACCGCAGAAGATACACCGCAGGATGTCTATCTCGTAACGAGCCGCGTACTTGTCATGATTGGCATCCTCCCCGGCTTCAACGGTGATGCATTTTGCGGGGCACACCGTCGGGCAGAGGTAACAAGCCACACACTTGGCCTTGTCATGGGACACCTTCAGCGCATGCAGGCCACGGAAACGTTCTGCCACCTTAGGGCGTTCCTCAGGGTACATCAAGGTAATCGGTTTCTTGAAGAGGTGCCCGAGGGTAATCTTCATTCCTTGCATGATCGGTGTTATCGGATTCGGCATGACATCATCCTTTATATCGTTGTTCTAAGTTAGAAGCTGCGGTTTAGCCAAAGAAGCTGTAGAACCCAAAGTAGCCAGCAAGCGCGGTCAGCACGATCAGTACCAAGGCCAGAGGCAGCAGCAGCTTCCAGCCAAGTTTCATCAACTGGTCATAGCGGTAGCGAGGCAGCGTGGCCCGGATCCAGATGGCGATGAACATCAGGAAGTAGACCTTGATGACGAAGTAGACCACGGACAGTGCGGGGATCGCCTTGGACATGGGGCCGTCCCAGCCGCCCAGGAACAAGGTGGTGGTAATGGCGCTGACCGTCACCATGTTGGCATATTCAGCCATGAAGAACATGGCGTACTTCATCGAGGAGTATTCGGTACAGAAACCGGAAACCAGTTCGGATTCGCACTCCGGAAGGTCAAACGGTGTCCGGTTGGTCTCGGCCAAGGCGCAGATATAAAAGAGGACGCCGGCGGCAAAGGTCATCGGGTTGCTCCAGATGAACCACTTCATCCCTTCCTGGGCCTTGACGATTTCCTGCAGCGACAGGGAGCCTGCCAGCATGAAAACCGGTACGATAGCCAGACCGGCCGCCAGTTCATAGGAAACCATCTGGGCAGAGGAACGTAGGCCACCTAACAGTGAATACTTGCTATTTGAAGACCAGCCCGCCAAGACAATACCGTATACCCCCAGCGAGGCCATGGCGAGGATGTACAACACACCGACGTTCAAGTCAAACACACGACCGATGGCGGTGTCATAGTAACCTGCGATCTGCAGCGGCACCTTGTAGCCCATCACCTCAATGGTGTCACCGAACGGAATGGCCGCAAACGTGATAAAAGCAGGAACCAAGGCTATAAGCGGTGCGACCAGATAGGCAAAGGTGCTGGCCTTCTCAGGGATGATCTCTTCTTTGAAGAAAAGTTTGAGACCGTCGGCAATCGGCTGCAACAGCCCCTTGGGACCGACCCGGTTAGGTCCAATCCGCACCTGCATGAAGCCAATGATCTTACGCTCGGCGTAGGTGGCGTAGGCCACTGTCAGCAGTACAAATACAAATGCACCGAGTACCTTGGCAACCATGGCGATGTAATAATACAGCGGCAGTCCAAGAATTACGTTGTCCATCGGTCCCTCTTTCCTTCGTAAGTAGCGTTAAGAGTACTGAAAACTCGTTATTTCGACACGGTTACGCTGGTGACCACAGCACCGGACCAGACCTGGTTGATGGCGAAGTGGTACGGGGCAAAGGCAACACCTTCCGGCATGCGCAGACTGATGCGGGCCTGCAGCGTTATGCTGCCCTCATTCGAGGCGACGGTCACCTCTACGCCGTCGGCGATCTGCAGCCGCGCTGCATCGGCGTACGACAGCTCAAGGTACCCTTCGGGACAGGCTGCAACCGTGCCTTCGCCATAGTGCGACATGGTACCACAGTGATACAGGGCGGCTCCGGTCAACAGGGCTATCTTGCCGGCCTCTACCTGTGTAGCAGCGGCTACCGGCAGCACCAAGGCCGGTTTTACAGCAACCGGTGCAAAGGCGCCGTCATCGGCCAGGGCAGCATACTCGATCCCTGCGTAGGCGGGGATTTGTGCAAAGGCGTCAGCCGGTGTGGTCGGTGCCTGACCACCTAAGGCGCGAATCAGGTCACCGTACACCGTGAACTCGGTACGGCTTTGACCAACAGCCGGGATGGCCGGGGTGACCTTCTGCACGCGACGATCTGTGGCCGTATAGGTACCTTCCTTTTCGGCGTAGGAACATACCGGCAGTACGACGTCTGCCTGCTGGGCCGTCTCGGTCAGAAACAGATCAGCCACCACCAGGAAATCAACCTTTTGCAAGGCGTCCTTTACTTTGGACTGCCCCGGGTATGAAACGACCGGGTTCTCACCTGCCACCAGCAGGGTCTTGATGCTGCCGCTCAGGCAGCCATCCAGAATCTGCTGGGCGGTCATACCGCCGTTGCCCGGCACAAAACCGACATCAACGGCGCCTTGGCTGTTATTCTTCTCTTGCAGCACCAGCAGGCCGGATCCCTCCTTGCCCAGCTTACCGGCCAGAATGGCCAGGTTTGCAGCGGCATGGGCCAGCTGGGCAGTATGTGCGGGATATGCGAGCCCGACTGGGAATACGATCAGCGCTTTTTCCGCAGCCGCATAGGTGCGGGCCAGCTGTTTGATGGCATCGGCGCTCACGCCGCACTGTGCGGCGACCTGCTCAGGCGCGAAGGCAGCCAGACCGGCGGCCAGTTCGGCATACCCGGTAACCGATGCGGCAGCACCGGCGAGATTCTCGTCGATCAGCACCTTGGCAATGGCGTTCAACAGGGCGACCTCGCTACCAGGCTTGTGCAGCAGCGTGTTGGCCTTGGGCAGTTTGCCCAGTTTACCGCGTTTGTCGGACAGGATCTGGAGATCTACCCCCTTGTTCTTGACCGCCAAGTTGATCTCAAAACCGACCACCGGATGGGTCTCATAGGCATCGCTCTTGATCACCAGCAGCAGGTCGCTCTTCTGGATATCCAGAATCGACGAAGGTGCAGCTGCCACGCCGAAGCTCTTTGCCAGGCCCTCGGTCAGCGCAGCATGCGCGTAGCCGGCTGAATGGTCAATATTGGCGCTGCCGACCTGCTGGGTCATCAGCTGCTTCAGCAGCACCAGCTCTTCGTTGGTCATGCGGGGCGTAGCCAAGGCGGCGGCGCTGGCACCTGCCCCTTTCAGCCTGTTTGCCACCAGCTCAAGGGCCTCGTCCCAACCAGCCTCGACCAGCTGACCGTTTTTACGGATAAGCGGTGACTTGAGACGTTTGTCGGAGGAGATGAACTGATAGCCGAAGCGGCCGCGCACACAGAGCTGACCGTTGTGGAATCCCTGATTTTCGTCATAGACGGTGGTCAGGACCTTGTTGTCCTTGACCCCCAGGGTCACGCTGCAGCCGGTGCCGCAGTAACCGCAGACTGACGTTTTCTTCTGCAGCGCCCAGAAGCGGGACTTGAACTTGAAGGGACGGGCGAGAAGCGCACCGACCGGGCAGACGGAGATACAGGAACCGCAGAACTCACAGGAGAGCGGCCCGTCAAACTCGGTGCCGATCTTGGTTTCAATACCACGGCTGATAAAGGTCAACGCACCACGTGATACGATCTCGTCACAGATACGCACGCATTTACCGCACAGGACGCAGCGGTTCTGGTCGCGTTCGATCAGCGGATTGTTATAGTCAATCACGTGATGGAACTTTTCATCGTTCAGACGGTTCACGTTGACCTTGTGGTCATAGGCCAGGTTTTGCAGATCGCAATCCCCACCCTTGTCGCAGACCGGGCAGTCCAGGGGGTGGTTCAGCAACAGGAGCTCAAGCACCAGTTTGCGTGCCTTCTCCACCGGGGGGGTACTGCTGCGTACGATCATACCCTCGGTGACCGGTGTGGTGCAGGCCGGAATCAGACGACCCTTCATCTGCTCAACTTCGACCAGACACATCCGGCAGGCACCAAACGGCTTCAGCTTCTTGTCATGGCACAGGATCGGGATGTTGATGCCGGCGGCCTTGGCTGCCTCGTAAATGGTTGCGTCCTTCTCAACCTGGACCTGCTTGTCGTCTATTGTCAGAGTGACCATCAAAGACCTCGATTGCTGGAATTAAACGTTGGTACCGTGACTACTCGATCGCCATAAAACGGCAGGCGTCATAACAGGACTTGCACTTGGTGCATTTTTCCTTATCCAGATAGGCGACCTGGCCTTTTTCCCAGACAATGGCGTCCACGGGACAGGCTTTCTTGCAGGCGCCGCACTTGACGCACTTGTCTTCCACCACCTGCCACAGCAAGAGCTCCTTACAGGAGTTGGACGGACAGCGCTTGTCAATGATGTGGGCCTCATACTCAGGCCTGAAGTAACGAATAGTTGAAAGCACCGGGTTGGGGGCCGTCTGCCCCAAACCACACAGTGAGGCCTGCTTGATCGTCGTTCCAAGATCGATCAGTGTCTCGATATCGCCCTCACGACCGTTGCCCTCGGTGATCCGGATCAGGATGTCCAGCATCGCCTTCAGGCCGATCCGGCAGGGTACACACTTACCGCAGGACTCCATCCGGGTAAAGGTCAGGAAGAACTTGGAGACGTCCACCATACAGGTGGTCTCATCCATGACCACCAGACCGCCGGAACCCATCATGGCGCCAGCCTTGATCAACGAGTCATAGTCAACCGGGGTGTCCAGAATTTCGGCAGGGATACAACCGCCCGAGGGACCGCCGGCCTGAACCGCCTTGAACTTGCGGTTATTGAGGATACCGCCGCAGACGTCGTAGATGACCGAGCGGACCTTCATGCCGGCCGGTACTTCCACCAGGCCGGTGTGCTTGACCTTACCGGTGACGGCGAAGATCTTGGTGCCCTTGGTGGTGTCGGTACCGATGGCGGCATACCAGTCGGACCCATTATTAATGATATGGCGGACGTTGGCGAAGGTTTCAACGTTGTTGATGTTGGAGGGCATCCCCCACAGACCCTTGACGGCCGGGAACGGCGGACGGGGGCGCGGCATGCCGCGCTCACCCTCGATAGAGGCCATCAGGGCGGTTTCTTCGCCGCAGACAAAGGCGCCGGCACCCTTCTTGATCCGCATGTCATACTCGAAGCCGAGCCCCATGCAGTTCTTTCCGAGATAGCCCTTCTCATAGCAGGTATCGATCGCCTTCTGCAGACGTTCAATGGCCAGCGGATACTCGGCCCGGACATAGACGTAACCGAACTGGGCGCCGATGGCGTAACCGGCAATCATCATGCCTTCGATCACGCAGTAGGGGTCGCCCTCGAGCACCGAACGGTCCATGAAGGCCCCGGGGTCACCCTCGTCGGCGTTGCAGATGATGTATTTATGATCACCTGGTGAGGCGGCACAGAAAGACCATTTCATGCCGGTGGGAAAACCACCGCCGCCACGCCCCCGCAGACCCGACTTTTTGACCTCGTCGACCACTTCGGCCGGCTTCATGGTCTTGATGCATTTTTCAATGGCTTTGAAGCCGTCAGTGGCCAGATAGGCATCCAGCGATTCCGCGTCGATATGGCCGCAGCCGGACATAACCACACGGCGCTGCGCGTCAACGAACTGGTTGTAATACGGCTTTGCCTTGCGCTTCTCCAGCGGCTCACCTTTGAGGATGTGCTCTTCAACCAGTTGAGCAACCTCTTCCGGCTGGACAAAGTCATAGGTGGTGCAGCCTTTGTCGTCGACGATGTCAACCAACACGTCGTTGGCACAGAGGCCGCGGCAGCCGGTCTTGACGATGTCGCAACGTTTACCGACCGTAGCAACAACACCCTTTTCAGCAAGAACCCGATTAAACTCGGCCTCTACCTTTTTGGCTCCGGCGGAAATACCACCTGTTCCTTGGCAGATCAGTACCTTGATAGCTTCAGCCATGTGTTCTGTCCCCTGACAAACTCCCGTAACTAGAGCGGGAGCGAAGAATATTCCTTGATGATCTCGTCGACCTTCTGAACCGTCATCTTACCGTAGGTCTCATCGTTAACCATGGCCAGCGGCGCCATACCGCAGGCGCCCAGGCAGGCCACCAGCTCGAAAGTGAAACGTCGGTCCTGACTCGTCTCGGCGTGACCGATCCCAAGACGCTCGAAGAAGGTCTCGCGAATCCGCTCAGCACCAAGAACGTGACATGCCGTTCCCATACAGACCCTGATGATGTACTTACCGCGTGGTTTGAGGTGAAACTGTGCGTAAAAGGTCAACACACCGTAAATCTGGCTTGGATAGACATTCAGGCGTTCCGCCACCAACCCGACAGCAGCCTTGGGAACGTAGCCATACTCATCCTGAATGCCCTGCAACACCGGCATGAGGTTGCCGGGAATATCCTTGTATTTTTCAATGACCATCTCGGCAAGCGCCGGGTCAAAGACAGGTTCTTCCATTTCTGTTTCTTGATTGACAGCAACCGCTTCACTCATCGGCGGCGTCTCCTTTTCCGGTCTCGGATTAGCGGTCGATTTCGCCCAGCACCACGTCAAGGGTACCGATTACAGCAACCAGGTCAGAAATCATGGCGCCTTTGCTCATCTTTTCGATGGCCTGAAGGTTGACAAATGACGGGGGACGTACCCGCATCCGGTACGGCTTGTGGCCACCATCGCTGACGATGTAATAGCCCAACTCTCCTTTGGGGTTTTCAATCGAGAGAAACACCTCGCCCTCAGGAACAGGGTAGCCTTCACTGGCGATCTTGAAGTGATGAATCAGGCCTTCAATGCTGTTATAGACCGATTCCTTGGGGGGATAGCAGACCTGCGGTGCATCGGCCAGCACCGGACCGGGCTGCAGTTCGTTCAAGGCCTGCTCGATGATCTTGCAGGATTCACGCATCTCAATCAGACGAACCTGATAGCGGTCAAAGGAATCGCAGTTTTTGCCTGTCGGCACCGCGAACGTGTAACGCTCATAGCCGCTGTAGGGGATGTCGCGACGCAGGTCGAAATCGACCCCGGAACCGCGCAATGCAGGTCCAGTGATGCCAATATCAGTGGCATCCTCGGCAGAGATGACGCCGTTGCCGACAATCCGCTTACGCCAGATCGGGTTATTGGTCAGAAGCCCCTCGTAGGTATCGATGTAACCAGGCAACGAGGCGACAAAACCACGCACCTTCTTCTCGAACTCGGGCGGCACATCCTGCGAGAGACCGCCGGCACGGAAAAAGTTGGAGGTCATCCGGGCGCCCGAAATCAGTTCGTAGGTCTCCATCACCACCTCGCGCTCACGGAAGGCGTAGATAAAGACCGTCATGGCGCCGATATCAAGTGCGTGGGTGGCCAGCCAGACCAGGTGGGACTGCAGACGGGCCATCTCGGCCATGATCACGCGGATGACGCGGGCCCGTTCAGGGACCTCGATACCCAGCAACTTTTCAACCGTCAGGATATACCCCAGGTTGTTGCTCATCGGAGCGAGATAGTCCATACGATCAGTCAACGGCAGGGTCTGATGGTAGGTGCGATATTCGGAAAGCTTTTCCACACCGCGGTGCAGGTAGCCGATAACGGGATCGACCTTCACGATGGTCTCACCATCCAGCTCGACCACCAACTGTAGCACACCGTGGGTACTCGGGTGCTGGGGGCCCATGTTTACGGTCATGATTTCTGTGTTCGCCATGTATCGCCTCGTTACTCGTTAAATGGTCTTTGCAAAATCAGGAGAGCCGGCCCTTATACGGCTCACGATCAGGCCCCTGCAACGGATAGTCCTTGCGCAGTGGGTAGCCGACCCAGTCAGGCGTCATCAGGATACGGCGCAGATCAGGGTGCTTGTCGAAGCTGATCCCGAACAGGTCGTAGACTTCGCGCTCAAGCCAGTTGGCCGAGGCAAACACCTGCGTGGCGCTCTCGATACGGCAATCAGCCTCACTGACCGGGGCCTTGATCCGAATGCGATCCTTATGGAGCACCGAGGTAAGCTGATAGACCATCACGAAACGGTCCCCCGGCTTACCCAGATAGTCGACTGCCGTCACATCGGTAAGCATCGTAAAGGCACACTCGTTCTTAAGAAAGGCCAGCACAGGGATAATGGCCTCTTTTGCGACTGTAACAATCCAGTCGCCGCGGTCTTCCTTGACCTCCACAAGGGAGGCAGCGAACGTACCCTGCAGCTTTTCAACAGCGCGGTTTGTATCTGCCATAGCGTCAAAACCTTCTTATGTATGAAGTTAGAAAATGTATGCAACAATCCAGCCGCAAGGCCCTATACCGCCGACACCCGCTCACCCAGACCAAAGGCCGCACCGAACGAGTTACGTTCTTGCATGATCTTGTCCTGAAGCTTGAGAATGCCGTACAGAAGCGCCTCGGGGCGGGGCGGGCAGCCCGGAATATAGACATCAACCGGCAACGCCTCGTCAATACCCTGCACCACACTATAGGTATCAAAAATGCCACCAGAACAGGCACAGGCACCCATGGCGATAACCCATTTGGGTTCCGGCATCTGCTCATAGACCGTCTTGATGACCGGCAGCATCTTTTTGGTCACCGTACCGGCAATAATGATGCAGTCGGATTGCCGTGGCGAGGCACGGAAGATAATACCGAAGCGGTCCAGGTCATGCGAGGAGGCGCCGGCTGCCATCATCTCAATGGCACAGCAGGCCAGACCGAAGGTCATCGGCCAGATGGACGACTTCCGCGTCCAGTTGACCAGCTTGTCAAGGGACGTGATGACGATATTGTCACCGAGCGGCTGATTTACTCCCATTCCAGTGCTCCTTTTTTCCAGACATAGATATAACCGACAAACAGAATGACAATAAACAGCCCCATCTCCACGAGCCCGAACAGCCCTAACCGCTTGTACAAAATGGCCCACGGATAGAGAAAGACGGCCTCGATGTCAAACAGTATGAACAGCATGGCAATCAGATAAAACTTGATCGAAAACCGCTCGCGGGCGGTGCCCACCGGCTCGACACCACACTCATACGGCGCAACCTTGAGCGGGGTCTTCTTCTTCTCGCCGATCAGTGACGAGAGGACAACGGAGCCAAGGCCAAAAAGTACCGCCACAACCAGCAGGACGATGATGGGCAAATAGGTTCCAAGCATCTATGACAACCTCCACGATCTAAGTAAATCAATCAGTTGCAAGTATACTGTATACAAAACGAACCAAACCTATTTCATTTGGCAGTCAGTTGTCAAGCACTTTTTCCCCCTCTCCTTCATCATCGACCCGCCCCCGAAACCACCGCCAGCCGGCCCACGCCACCGCGCCACACACCCGACGCCCCCCATTCGTCCGACGGACATACGGCCTTTGCGAAGCGATTGACAAAGCCGCTCCCCATCGGTACAAACGGTGACGTGCTGACATTGAACCAGGAGGTGCTTCATGCTTCACACCCGCTCAAGCGAGCTCTTTGCCCGCGCCAAACAGATCATTCCCGGCGGGGTTAACAGCCCGGTCAGGGCATTCAAATCGGTGGGCGCTGATCCGTTATTTATAAAAAAGGCCACGGGCAGCCGGATTATTGACGAGGACAACAACAGCTATATCGACTACGTCGGCTCGTGGGGGCCGATGATCTTGGGGCATTGCCACCCTAACGTCGTTGCGGCGGTCAAACAGTGCATGGAAAGCGGCTCAAGCTTCGGCGCGCCGACCGAACTGGAAACGGCACTCGCCCAGATGGTCATCGACGCCGTTCCCTCCATCGAGATGGTGCGCATGGTCAGCTCCGGCACCGAGGCGACCATGAGCGCCATCCGCCTGGCCCGCGGCTATACCGGCCGGGACAAGATCCTCAAATTTTCCGGCTGTTACCACGGCCACGCCGACTCCCTGCTGGTGAAGGCGGGCTCCGGTGCCGCCACCTTCGGCGTCCCCGATTCACCCGGCGTGCCGGCCGACTTTGCCAAACACACCCTGACCGCCGAATACAACAGCCTCGATTCAGTCAAAACACTGCTGAGCACCAACAAGGGACAGGTTGCCTGCATCATCCTGGAACCGGTGGCGGGCAACATGGGGACCGTCCCGCCGCGCCCCGGCTTCCTGGAAGGGCTGCGCGAACTGTGCAGCAATGAAGATATCATCCTCATCTTCGATGAGGTCATGTCCGGCTTCCGGGTGGCCTATGGCGGCGCCCAGGAACGGTATGGCGTCATCCCGGACATGACCACACTGGGCAAGATCATCGGCGGTGGCCTGCCGGTAGGGGCCTTTGGCGGCAGACGCGAGATCATGGAAAAGCTCTCCCCCTCCGGCGGCATCTACCAGGCCGGCACCCTGTCCGGCAACCCGCTGGCCATGACCGCTGGCATTGAAACCCTGAAGCTGCTCAAACAGCCAGGTTTCTACCAGCAACTCGAAGAGAAGAGTACCGCACTGGCCGACGGCATCAGTCAGGCCGCCAAGGCCGCCGGCTACCCACTCTACAGCACACGGGTCGGCAGCATGTTCTGCGCCTTCTTCAGCAAAGGCGAGGTCTATGACTGGCCTACCGCAAGCGCTTGTGACACCCAGGCGTTTGCCACCTACTTCAAGGCCATGCTGAATGAAGGGATCTATCTGGCGCCCTCGCAGTTCGAGACCGCCTTCGTCTCCATCAGCCACAGCCAGGCCGACATCGACGCCACCATTGCAGCAGCAGCCAAATGCTTCAGGCTGATCGCCTGATGATCAACGAGGTTGACAGCGGTTCTTGCTCTGTGGTATGAGAATCAGGTTTTGTATACAATCCCTGCCAGCAGGGGGGCACCATGGGCGAACTCCATGACCTTTACCGCAACCTGGGATTGGTTTCCAGTATGGGGATTTCGGTGGCACTGGCCATCGGTCTCGGTGTCTGGTTCGGCCTGAGTGTAGATCGATGGCTCGACACGAGTCCCTGGTTTTTCTGGATATTCACCCTGATCGGCATCGCCGCCGGTTTTAAAAACGTCTATGTCATCACCCGCCGGGAGATCGGCAAACTAGACCGTGATCAGGATCAGTGAAGACAACCTTCTCTCTGTGGTCATCACAGGGAGCAGCATCTTGGCGCTCACGCTCACGGTGGGTTGTTTTTTATTCTCCACGGCTGCGGTCGCCTTCGGTATCGCAGCGGGCGCAGGGATTGCCATTCTCAACTTTGTCTGGCAGCGAAACATCATGCAACGTGTGCTGGGGTTGCAGATCAACCGTCCAGCGGCCTACACAACGATACGCTACCTGTTGCGGCTCTGTCTCACCGCACTACTGTTGTACTACATCCTGACGTCCGGCCTGTTTTCAGTGACCGGGCTGTTGGTGGGTCTTTCGGTAGTGGTATTGCTGATTATTTTCTGTACTGCTTACTTTGCGATTCATACATAAAGGAGACTGACCTATGGTTCACCCGCTGTTGTTCCTGCAATTCATCAGCAGCAAGCTCTCGGAGGCGCTGCATATCGGTGAAGCCTCGGCCAACGCCATCGTCTACACCTGGCTGGTGATTGTACTGCTGCTGATCATCTCCAAACTGGCTACCGGCAATATGCAGTCAGTCCCCCGCGGGACGCAGAACTTCATGGAAGTGGTGGTCGACGGCATCGAAAATATGATAGTCGACACCATGGGAGAACATGGCCGCCCCTTTTTCCCGCTGGTCGCCACCCTGGCCATCTTTATCCTCGTCTCGAACCTGATCGGCTTGGTCCCTGGCTTCTTTCCCCCTACGGCCAACATTAATACAACAGCGGCCTGCGCCATCATCGTTTTCCTGTCCACTCACATAGTCGGTATCAAACACCATGGTTTCCACTACCTGAAACATTTCCTGGGGCCGATCTGGTGGCTGGCCCCGATCATGTTCTTCATCGAGGTGATCGGCCATCTTTCCCGCCCGGTTTCGTTGACGCTGCGTCTCTTCGGCAACATGAACGGTCACGAACTGGTGTTGATGATCTTCTTCGGCTTGGCTCCGTTCCTGGTACCGCTGCCGATGATGCTGATGGGCGTGCTGGTCTCCTTCATCCAGGCCTTCGTCTTCATGCTGCTGGCCATGATCTACATCCAGGGTTCCTTGGAAGAAGCACACTAATACGGATTAAACATTTCACTCCTATACTGTTTAGGAGCATACATCACACGGAGGTAGTACAAATGAGCTTTTTCACCATGTGTATCCTGGCAGCAGGCATCGGTATGGCACTGGGCACCATCGGCACCGGTCTGGGCCAAGGCTTCGCCGTCAGCCGCGCTGTTGAAGGCGTTTCCCGTAACCCCGGCGCTTCCGGCAAGATCCTGACCACCATGATGATCGGTCTGGCCATGATCGAGTCCCTGGCGATCTATGCCCTGGTTGTCTCCCTGATCATCCTGTACGCAAACCCCTACAAAGAAGTTGCCATGAAGGCCCTGGAGACCGTTGCGAAATAATCCGATTTCGCAGCACCTCTTTTAAAACGACAGGAGGCGGCCGGATAACCGGTCGCCTCCTGTCGTTTTATCGTGGCAAGTATTCTAGTTATTGCGGATCATCGGAAAGCGTGGTTGTCACCACCGGTGAAAGTTCGCTGGAAACCACCAGATCGTCCCAACGCCGAAGGACCATCCGCGCAGCATAATGATAGGTAACACCGCGCTGTACCGACTGATCCTCATAATACGCCGTCCCGAGCGTGGTTGCCAACGGTAGAAACGGCAGTGAGGCACCCGCTTCTGCACGATAGATGGCATAGCCCACCAGCTCGGCATTATCCGGCACCTCGCCGTGCAGATCGAGCCTAATAATCCCCCCCTGGACCGTTTTGGCAGTAATGGCAGGAGCTGGCGGCACCGTACAGACCATGGCCCGTACCGTCTCGGCAGGGACTCCGTATTCTCCATCCCTGCTGACGGCAACCAGCCGGTACTGATAACGTTTGCCATGACGGACGTCGCTATCCAGCAGCACTACCCGGTTACCAAACTTCATGGCTGGATCGGGAAACTCCGGATCAATGCGGATGGCCGGCTGATAGTCTTTCGGGCGCTCGCCGCACTGACCCTGATCACCAGGGGCCAGTTCGCGACGCTGCACCTGCACGACGAACGGTTCTGTCAGACCATGCCCACGACGGTCTTTGGCCGGCAGATTGAAGGAAAGCTCAAGGCTGTTGCCGCGCTGTTCCAGCTGAACCGACTGTGGTGCCTCGGTCACCAACAGATCCGGGTAGATAAGTGGCCCTTTTTTGCCACAACCGGTCAACGCGAGCAGGCCGACCACCGTCAGTCCGGTCCGGAGATTCAGAACAGGGTGCATGTTATTTCCCTTCCCGGCAACGCCGGATCTCCGCCTCGACCCGGTTGCGGGCGGTACCGCCGGTTACATTCCGGGCATTGACGCTGGCTTCTACCGTAATGGCGGCAAAGATATCGTCACTGAAGTGTGGTGAGAACAGTTGCCACTCCGCCAGCGACAGGTCGGTGATCTCCATCTCGTTCTCGACACAGTAGGCTACCGCCTTACCCACCGCCTCATGGGCATCACGGAACGGCACCCCGTTACGGACCAGGTAATCGGCCACATCGGTGGCCGTGGAAAAGCCCTGGCCGGCAGCCTTGGCCATGACGGCCGCATTCACCCGCATCTCCTTCACCATGTCGGCGAAGATCTTCAGACTGCCCTTTACCGTATCAATGGTGTCAAAGAGCGGCTCCTTATCCTCCTGCATATCCTTGTTGTAGGCTAGGGGCAACGCCTTCATAACGGTCAGCAGGGACATCAGATTGCCATAGACACGGCCCGTCTTGCCACGCACCAGTTCCGGCACGTCAGGATTCTTCTTCTGCGGCATGATCGAGGAACCGGTACAGAAACCGTCGGACAGTTCCACAAAATGAAAGGCGCTGGTGGACCAGAGGATCAGCTCTTCGGAAAACCGCGACAGGTGCATCATCAGGATCGAGGAGGCCGCCAGAAACTCCAGGGCAAAATCACGGTCGGAGACCGAATCCAGCGAGTTGCGGGTCACGGCCGGAAAGTCGAGGTGTTCCGCCACGTACTCGCGGTCGATCGGGAAGGTGGTACCGGCCAGCGCCCCTGCTCCCAGCGGCATGACATTCACCCGTTTGAAACAGTCCTCCATCCTCCCCTTGTCCCGCTTGAACATCTCCACGTACGCCAGCAGATGGTGGGAGAACAGGATCGGCTGGGCCGACTGCAGGTGGGTGAAGCCGGGCATCACCACGTCAAGATTGGTCTCGGCCTGGTTGAGCAGGGCATCAACCAGCATATCAAGATAGGCGACCACCTCCACGATCTCGTCCCGCAGGTAGAGCCGTATATCAAGCGCCACCTGATCGTTGCGGGAGCGGCCGGTGTGCAGGCGCTTGCCGGCCTCGCCGATCTTCTGGGAAAGCCGCGCCTCGATATTCATATGGATATCTTCCAGCCCCACCGAAAAATCGAACTGGCCGTCCTCGATCTGC
>JAJXUW010000095.1 GCA_021782545.1 Deltaproteobacteria bacterium
TGCGCAACGGTGCCCGCAAGCTGATCAAGGTGGAGCAGGAATCGGGTTTCAAATCCACCGAGCTTTCCAAGGCGATCCGGGCCATCCGCGAGGGTGAGCACAAGGCCCGCATCGCCAAGTCAGAACTGATTGAGGCCAACCTGCGCTTGGTGGTCTCCATTGCCAAGAAGTACACCAACCGCGGTCTGCAGTTCCTGGACCTGATCCAAGAGGGCAACATCGGCCTAATGAAGGCAGTGGACAAGTTCGAGTACCAGCGCGGCTACAAATTCTCGACCTACGCCACCTGGTGGATTCGGCAGGCCATCACCCGCGCCATTGCCGACCAGGCCCGCACCATCCGTATCCCGGTCCATATGATCGAGACCATCAACAAACTGATCCGCACCAGCCGTCAGCTAGTGCAGGAAAACGGTCGCGAGCCCGCTCCGGAAGAGATCGCCGAGCGGATGCAACTGCCACTGGACAAGGTGCGCAAGGTCTTAAAAATAGCCAAGGAGCCGATCTCGCTGGAGACACCGATCGGTGAGGAAGAGGATTCGCACCTGGGCGACTTCATCGAGGACAAGGGAGTGGTCTCGCCGCTGGAGGCGGTGATTAAGGCCAATCTGTCGGAGCAGACCTCCCGGGTGCTGTCCACCCTGACCCCCCGCGAGGAAAAGGTGCTGCGGATGCGCTTCGGCATCGGCGAGAAGAGCGACCATACCCTGGAGGAGGTCGGCCAGGATTTCGAAGTCACCCGCGAGCGTATCCGTCAGATCGAGGCCAAGGCGCTGCGGAAACTGCGGCACCCCAGCCGCAGCAAAAAACTGAAAAGCTTTGTGGAGTAGAGGCATGCGCCGTTCATTATCCCTTCTGCTGTGCGCCGTGTTACTGACCTTTCTGGCACTCCATTCCGCACTGGCAGAGATCGATGACTCATCGCTGTTTATGGAGGCATTCAACGCCTTTCAACACAAAGACTATCTGTTCAGCGAGGAACGACTGAACCAGCTCAATCAGGACTTTCCCGATTCCCCGCTGCGTGACGTTACGTTGCTATTGCTAGCCCGTTCCTATCACCGGGCCGGCGAGAACGATGCCGCTGCCCGTACCATCAACCTGTTCAACACCGAGTTCGGCAGCAGCGCCCTGGCGGGATCGGTGGATGAAGAACTGTTGGCATTGGGGAAGCGGCAAAAGGCCGGTGAAAAATTGGGGATCAACCGCCACCTGCAACTTGCAGCCCGCAAGGTTCGCAACGAGCAGCTGTCCCTTGAACGGGCCGCCGCAGAACGAACCGAACACGAACGGCTGGCCCGTGAAAAGGCCGAACGTGAGCGCCTCGCCCACGAAAAGGCAGAAACGGAACGCCGTGAGCGGGAACGGCTGGCAGCCATCAAGGCGGCCCGGGATGCAATCCGCTTCAGTATCGAGCCGCCGGCAGGCGACCTGCTGGCCGAGGTGGGAACGGTGGCGAGGATTCCCTTTGAACTCGTCAACCACGGGACCGGCAGCGAAGAATTCACTCTTGAGGCAATATTCCCGGCCGGACTCAACGTCACCCTGACCGCCGCCGATGATCTTCGCAAGCCGGTAACCAGGGTTCTGCTGACCCCCACGCAACGTTTTAAAGGGATACTCAGTCTCACGTTGCCAGGCGACCGCGTCGATAATTCACGTCAGCTGCTGACGGTCAAGGTGACGTCGGCCAGATTCAATGACCTCTCACAGTCCAAGACGCTGCAGGTCCTGGCCCAGGCACCGCTCTTGCGGGCCGTGACCAGGCTGCCGCATACGGTGGTAACGCCCGGAGAGAAACTCAGCTATCACGTCACGGTTCTGAACGTCGGCTCCATCGCCGCCAAAGAGATCGATCTGCGCATCTCGCTGCCGCCACAGCTCAAGTTGACCGATGCCGGCGGCAACAACTGCTGGGTAGAGAACGAGCAGTTGGCCGCCTGTCGAGTCAGCGCCATAGGCAGCGGCCAACTCATCGAACGGACGCTGAGTGCGACCGTTCGCGAGAAGGCCCGTGGAAAGGATCTACGTGGTTCAGTAGAGGTACTGCAGACGGTGCTGCAGACCAAAGAAAGCTTCAACGGGGCAAACTTCAGCATCAAGACCCCCTAACCCGCTGCACTTTTCTCTGTCATCGGATCAAAGGCCTGCCGGTACTACCAGGCAGGCCTTTGGCTTTTCATCGGCATGGGCAATCAGCACTGCCCGTTACATAAGCACCAAATTATCCCGATGGATCACCGCATCACCGTAGCGATAGCCAAGCAGCGCCTCGATATCACCACTTTTATGCCCTGCCAACAGGGCGATCTCCCGGCTGCCGTAATCCGCCAGTCCGCGGCCGATCTCCTGGCCATCGGGGCCACAGATCCGCAGACAGGCCCCCCGGTCGAAGCGTCCCTCCACCGCGGTCACCCCCGACGGCAAAAGGCTGGTCCCCTTTTCCAGGAGCGCCGTGCGGGCTCCGGCATCCACCAGCAGACGGCCGGTGGGGCGCAGGGTATAGGCGATCCAGTGTTTCCGGAGATTCATGCCGGCGGCGGCCGGCAGAAAAAGGGTTCCAACCTCCTCACCGGCCATGGCGGCTGCAATGACCCCAGGATGTTTGCCGCAGACCATGATCGTGGGCACCCCGTGTTTGCCGGCCTTCTTGGCGGCCGCCACCTTGGTGGCCATGCCGCCGGTGCCCACACTTGAACCGCTGCCGCCGGCGGCCCGTTCCACCTCGCGGGTGATCCCCCGCACTACCGGAATCAGGCGGGCATCGGGGTTGGCACGTGGGTCGGCGCTGTAAAACCCCTCGATATCGGTCAGGATCAGCAGCAGCCCGGCCTCGGCCACGTTGGTCACCAGGGCCGACAGATTGTCGTTATCGCCGAACTTGATCTCGTCCACCGCCACGGTGTCGTTCTCGTTGATGACCGGCACTACCCCGGCCGCCAGCAGTTCGTCCAGGGTGGCGCGGGCATTTAGAAACCGCTGGCGGCTGGCCAGATCATCTGCGGTCAGCAGAATCTGCCCCACCGCCAACCCGAACGGCGCAAAGGCCTCTTCATAGGCCCGCATCAGGCAGGTCTGGCCCACAGCGGCAGCCGCCTGCTTCTGGGGGATGGTCCGGGGCCGTTCCGTCATCCCCAGGGCGCTGCGACCGGCTGCCACTGCGCCGGAAGAGACCAGTACCACCTGGAGACCGTTGGCCACCAGACCGGCAATATCGGCACTGATCTGGCGCACCACGCCGTAATCAAGATCGCCAGCCTCGTCGGTCAACACCCGGCTGCCCACCTTGACCACAATCCTGCGCACCTGCGGCAGAAGCTCCCTGCGCATCACCACTCCTCCTGCGGCGGTCCCCACAGCCGCTGTGCAATGGCATCCAGCAACGCCTCAATCCCCTCGCCGGTGGCCGATGAGATCGGATAGACCGCAATCCCCCGTTCCTCAAACCAGGCTGCGGCCTGCTCCACGTGCTCCCGTGCCGTAGGCAGGTCCATCTTGGTCAGGGCCACAATCTGGGCCTTACCGCCCAACTCCTCGCTGAACAGGGCCAGTTCGTGGTTCACCGCCTCAAAGGCGCCGAACGGGTCGCTGTCCGGCAGGCCGGAGATATCCACCAGATGCACCAAGATGCCGGAGCGTTCCAGGTGTTTGAGAAAACGGTGCCCCAAACCGGCACCGGCGTGGGCACCCTCGATGATGCCGGGGATATCGGCCATCACGAAGGAACGATAATCCTTGTACGCGACGACGCCCAACGAGGGGGCCAGCGTGGTAAAGGGGTAATCGGCCACCTTAGGGCGGGCCGCCGAGACTTTGCTGATCAGCGACGACTTGCCAGCATTGGGCAGCCCCAAAAGCCCCACATCGGCCATCAGCTTCAGTTCCAGCCGCAGCGTGCGTTCCTCCCCCTCTTCACCCGGCTGGGCAAACTTGGGGGCCTTGTTGGTGGCAGTGGCAAAACGGGCATTACCCTGGCCGCCCCGCCCCCCTTTCAGCAACACCACCCGCTGGCCATCCGCGGTCAGGTCGGCCAGCTCTTCGCCGCTCTCGGCATCGCGGACCACCGTGCCCACCGGCACTTTGATCAGCAGGTCTTCCCCGGCCGCGCCGTGGCGGTCCTTGCCCATCCCATGCCGCCCCCGTTCCGCCTTCTGGTGCGGCTTGTGGCGCAACTCCAACAAGGTTGACAGGGCAGACGTCGCCTCAAAGATGATATCACCGCCCCGGCCGCCGTCGCCACCGTTCGGCCCGCCGAAGGGAATGAACTTCTCCCGTCGGAACGACACGCAGCCGGCGCCTCCATGCCCCGAGGCGCAGTGCAGGGTTACTTCATCAATGAACTTCATGCCCCGTACCCTTCCAGCCAGGCGCTGATCTGCTGTTGCCGCTCAGCCCAACCTGCACCGATACGCTCCGTGAGAAAGGCCAGATACAGCGAATCGAACATCTGCAACCCGGCCTCCAAGAGGTACATCCGTTCGTAAAAGGCCGACTCGCGCTCGGAAAGCTCCTCCACCCCTTCCCGTTCCAGCTTGACTGGCGGACACTTGAAGGCGCCGAAGGTGAACAACTCGGCGTTCAGCACAAAGCGCCACTGCAGTTCGTCCTTCTCCAGGTAGATAGCGGCGCTGCTGATCGTCTTGCCGCTTTTGAGGGCCGAGCGGGCCTCCAGATAACTGTCCTGTGAGCCGCTGACCGCCACCTTCTGGGGGCCGGCCTCGCCCCCCCCCTGCAGTTGGATACGGTCATCGATCCAGGCACTAAACGGAGTGCCCTCGTCATAGGGGCCGGCGACCTGTGCCCGGAAGCTCCCCCCCTCAAGACCCGCCTGCAGCAGCCAGAGCAGGAACTCCTCCCCCAACCAGCGGTTACTCTGGATCTCGTCCAGGACAGATTCCGAGCCGGCCTGGTTCAGGGCGGCAAGCTGCTGCTGGCCGGCCTCATCCAACAGGCCCTGGGCACGACGGTAGGGATAGATCAGCTGCGGCCGCACATTTTCAAAGCTCTTGGCAAACAGCTCTTCAAAGCGTTCCATGGTCTTGGCAGAGGTGCTGAAGAGGTTCAACAGGGCGCTGTCCTGCTGCCAGACCAGGTCCACCGTGGCCGGGGCCGGCAGGGTACGGGTCAAGAGTCCCAACCGCACCCGTTCCTTGATCTCCTCCCGCTCTCGCTTGGGGGGGCGCTTCAGTTCGGGACGCTTGGCGAGATACTCCCCCTCGGCCCGTCCGATGTGGGACTTGAGCAGGGCCGCCGGGATGCGACGCTGGTCGCGACGATAGGTGAAAAACAGGTAACGATCGCGCATAAACGCACCCGATGCCTCAAAGGCCGGATCGTCGGGTCTATCGGTACAGGTCCAGCCTTCGGCCTGTTCCTCGGCTGACTGCTCGATCGACGTGAAGATGCGCCCCTGCAAGGCCGCTGACAGCCACTCGAAACGTTCCTGTTGCGGCAGATCGCCGTTTACCCGGTACTGGGCAAAACTGACGGTATTTGAATAGACTCCCATGATCTTACTGCCTTTCACTGAACATTGATAAAGGATGGCATGATACGGCGATCACCGGCAGATTGCAATCAACTCATGGTCACGGCTCACGGCCGAGAAGTTCACGATACGCGGCCGGTGTCACGCTGGTCTGCCAGTGGCCGCTGGACCTGCCCACCCAGGTGCCGAACCAGAACAGCCCTGCCACCAGCAGGGCAAAGACGATCCCCGGCACCGCCAGCCGGCCGACAGCGCGCATGCTGAGGGCGCTGTGCACCCGGCAATGGCTGATGCAGCGCCAGCAACCCAGGCATTCAGGCGTATTGACCCGCCCTGCCTGCATCACGTCGATCCGTGACGGGCAGACCTGGCTGCAGACCCCGCAGGAGACGCACTGGTGCCGGTCACGCTGCACCGCCAGGGGCGAGGCCAGCGCCACCAGCCCCAGCAGGGCGCCGTAGGGGCAGAGGTAGCGACAGAGCGGATTACGCAGCAGCAGCGACAACGCCACCATCAGTCCGACAACCGCCAAGGTGATGCTTGACGGGGAACGGAAAAACTGCAGCAACCGTGCATCGGCGACCGCATGGTAGCCGCTGCCCAGAAACCCCTGCAGAGCGGACAGGGACCAGGAAAACGCAGCGAAGAGGAAAAAGGCCAGCAGCAGGTATTTACTACCGCGCAGGGCCACATCAAGCTGGCGAGGCAGCTGCAGATTACGCTGCAGACGGTTAAAGCCCAATTTCCAGAGCCACTCCGACAGGGTACCCACCGGACAGATCCAGGAACAGAAGGCGCGCCGCAGCAGCAGCGACACCAACACGATCGTGACCAGGAACACCACCGCTGCCGGATGGACCGGGTTGATACCGCCCCCTTTAAACCAGGCCGCCGTGCCGAACAGTCCCGCGATCGGCAGGAACGCCTCAACACCCACCGGCCTCGGCGGTACGACACCGCCAAACGGGATGGCGGCGACAAAACGGGCGAACTGAACACCGATGGCCAGACTCAGCAGCAGAAAGGCTATCTGGATAACACTGCGTAACGGCTGGACATAGCGCTGGGACATAGGGCCTCCAACGACAGAGGGCGACCCATAGGCCGCCCTTGCCGATCAGCAACGCCTGATCAAAGACTCAATCGGCGGTCACCGCCACATAGCCGAAGGTACCGTCGGGGCGGCGCAACAGGAGCCGCACTACGTCACCCTTCTTCACCTTGGCCGCCAGGGCGGCAAAGGTCTGCAGATTTTCGACCGTCTGGCCGTTGAACTCCAGCACCAGATCGCCACGGACCATGCCGGCATCATCGGCCGGTGATCCCGTTTTGACGTCAGAGACCACCACCCCTTTCTCGTCCTTGAGCCCCAGCTGCCGGGCCAGTTCAGGGGTTAGTTCTCGCACGCTGACGCCGATACCGGCGCTCGCCGGGGCAGCGCCGGGCTTGGAAGCCCCGCTCTGAGAGCTGTCCCCCATTACTACGGTCACGGTCTTAAGCGCTCCCTTGCGGTAGATCACCACGTTGACCGCCTTACCCACTGGCGCCGCTGCAACCAACTTGGGCAGGTCGGTATCACCATTGACCTGATGGCCGTTGAACTCGACGATCACGTCTTCAAGCGCAAGTCCGGCCTTGTCTGCCGGCGATCCCTTTTCAACGTGGCTGATGATGGCGCCCTTATCGGAAGACAATCCCAACGACTTTGCCAGCTTGGGTGTCAAGACATCGAAATTGATCCCCAGATAGCCGCGGGTGACATGACCGGTGGTCTTGAGCTGATTCACCACGGCCTTTACCATGTTGCTGGGGATAGCAAAGCCGATCCCCTGGCCACCGGCAACGATGGCGGTATTAATGCCGATCACCTTGCCGGCGCTGTTAAAGAGTGGGCCGCCGGAATTTCCGGGGTTGATGGAGGCATCGGTCTGGATATAGTCATCGTACGGACCGCTGCCGATCACCCGCCCCTTGGCACTGACGATACCTGCCGTCACGGTATGGGACAGACCGAACGGGTTGCCGATGGCCATCACCCACTCTCCCACCTCCAGGGCATCACTATCCCCCAGCTCGACGGCCGGTAACGATTTCTTATCATCGATCTTCAGCAGGGCGATGTCCAGCTTGTCATCTTGCCCTTTCAGGACTGCCTTGATCTCGCGGCCATCGACCAGCTTGACCATAATCTCGTCGGCACCGTTCACCACATGGTTGTTCGTCAGGATATAGCCGTCCGGGCTGATGATAAAACCGGTGCCCATCCCTTGCTGTTTGCGCGGTTGTTGCGGCAGCTGCTGGCCGAAGAACGGCCCAAAAAATTCATTAAAAAGGTCATTTCCCATAAAGGGATTGACCGTTTGTCCGCTCCCCCGCGGCTTGATATTTTTGACGGTGCGAATATTGACGACCGTGGG
>JAJXUW010000096.1 GCA_021782545.1 Deltaproteobacteria bacterium
GGCCACACTGGAAACCGGTTATATCCTGCGAGTGCCTCCCTTTATAGAGGAAAATGAACTGATCGTGATCGATACCCGCAGCGGTGAGTACTCAACTCGTGTGAAAGGCTAACATGCACCAATCGCCCCTGATACTCCGGGCACAGGTGTTACAGGCCATACGGCAGTACTTTACCGAACAGGGGTTTCTCGAAGTGGAGACCCCTCTTCTTATTCCTGCCAATGCGCCGGAAGAGTATATCGACCCGCTTGCCACCCTCCCCTGCTGGCAACTGCAGACCTCACCTGAAATCTGTATGAAGCGGTTACTGTGCCGCGGGTATCAGCGTATTTTCCAGATCAGCCACTGCTGGCGGGCAGGCGAACGCGGTTCTCGCCATCTTACGGAATTTACCATGCTGGAGTGGTACCGGGCTGATGCTGATTATGACATACTGATGGCTGATTGTGCCGGGCTGCTGCGACGAGTGGCTGCTAGCTGCATAGCCGATGGCACATTCAGCCGCTTTGGCAAAAAAATTGACCCGCATGCCGAATGGGCGCATATCAGCGTCCAGGAGGCGTTTTTGCGTTTTGCGCAGGCCGATGCCTTGGCGAGCGCTGAAAACGGGCGTTTTGACGAACTGCTGGTGTCGCAGATTGAACCTGCGTTGGAAAATTTTACGGTGCCGGTCATTCTGGCCGACTACCCAGCCCAACTGGCCGCCCTGTCACGGCTTAAAAGCGATGACCCCCGGCTTGCGGAGCGCTTCGAGCTCTATCTGGCGGGTCTGGAACTGGCCAACGGCTTCAGCGAGCTGAATGACCCGCAGGAGCAGCGGACGCGATTTGAGGAGGCTAACCAGCGGCGAGCTGCGGCAGGCCGGCAGGTATTGCCGCTTCCAGAACGTTTTTTGGACGAACTGTCGGCCATGCCGCTGTCAGCGGGGATCGCCCTGGGAGTCGACCGCTTGGTGATGCTGGCGGTTGGTGCCGAAACCATTGACGACGTGGTGGCCTTCAGGCCTGAGGAGTTGTAAACTATATGCTGCAATTCAGTTTACTACATAAAGACAGTTCATCCGCAGCCCGCCTCGGTATGCTTACCACCAGCCATGGCGACATACCGACACCGATCTTCATGCCGGTTGCCACCCATGGGGCCATGAAACCGCTCACGCCGATGCAGATAGAAGAGACCGGCGCCAAGATCATTCTGTCCAACACCTATCACCTGCATCTGCAACCGGGGGAAGGGCTGGTACAGAAGGCCGGCGGCCTGCACCGCTTCATGGCCTGGGATAAGCCGATCCTTACCGATTCCGGTGGGTTTCAGGTCTTTTCGCTGCCGAAGAAACGGATCACCGATGCTGGCGTGTTCTTCAAACATGAACTGACCGGTGAGGAGATCTATCTTGACCCGGCCTCTGCGATCCGTATTCAGCAGGATTTGGGGTCGGATATTATGATGGCCTTTGACGAGTGTATCCCCTACCCGTGTGACAAAAACTATGCGGCACAATCCACAAAAAAGACCATCCGCTGGCTGAAGGAGTGCCAGCGGGCCTGGACCAACCCGGAGCAGGCCTTATTCGGCATTGTGCAGGGTAGTGTTTTTGAAGATCTACGCATGATGTGCGCCCATGAAATGGGTAAGCTGGATCTGCCGGGCTATGCCATCGGCGGGGTCTCGGTGGGTGAAGGGTTGGAGTTGTTAAAGCAGGTGGTGGGATGGACCGCGCCCCATCTGCCGGAGCACAAGCCACGTTATCTGATGGGGGTGGGGTTGCCGGAGGATATCCTGGAGAGTGTTGAGCGGGGGATGGATATGTTTGACTGCGTTATCCCCACCCGGTATGCCCGCAGCGCCACTTTGTTCACCCGTAGAGGCAAGATCCGCCTGACCAACAAAAATTACAAACGGGATTTCTATCCGGTTGACCCCTCGTGCAGCTGCTATACCTGTCGCACCTTCACCCGAGCCTACCTGCACCATCTGTTTATCGCCAACGAGGTGTTGTCTGCGGTGCTTTCAGCCATCCACAATATTACCTTTTATCTTACTCTGATGGCCGAGATTCGGCAGGCAATCGCCAACGACCGATTTGTAAACTATAAGGCAGAATTTTTACAGGAATATCTTGGCGGGAACAAACAGCCTGGCCGCAAGGCATAAGGGATGGTTATGGCCTGCTGCGTTTTTTTTCAATATCGAGATCAATGTTTTTCAACCGTTCGATATTTTGACGGAGTTCGCGGTTGTCGCGAAGCAGTTCACGGTTTTCCCGCATCAGACGATTGATATGTTCCCGGTCACGCTCACGACTGTTTTTAAGTTCGCCCAGCCAGGTGAGAAGTATGGCCGCCTGTGGTGTCCACTGACTTAAGGGGTACTGTTTCTGCAATGATTCCAGTAGCGACACGGAACGTGGTGTCCCTCTGGTTCCCGTCCCCTCCTCCGCAAGCTGCACCAGCGCCAGGCGGAACAAGGCCTCATCAGTTATTCCAGCGACAGGCGGTGCGTTCACGACCTGCTCCAACAGTTCGTGCGACTGCCGCAGGTCGCCGGTACGCAGGGCCTGAACCCCCTCAAGCAGCACCTGCCGCCGTTCCTGGCCGGCGGTTTTAGTGGTATAGTCTGTTGTACCGCATCCGCCAAGCGTTGCTATGACGATACTGGCTATCGTCGATAGCGCAATGATCGGGCCCCGACTAACAATCGCCACGGCCAGCCTCCCGCACAATAATGTAATTGCTGCCAGATGACTCTTTAACCCGGTCCTTTACCGTTGCGGCTGCCGTGGCAATCTCCGCTGCTGTTGCGTAGTTGCCTGGTTGGCAGTTGAGTACCGCTATGGAGATGGTAACCAGCGGGAAACGTCGTGGCACACCGTAGCGGTCAATCCCCTCGATGCCACCGACGGCACGATCATCTTCAGTGTAGTACTGCGGGATCATTTCGTCAAAATCGTGGATGATGTTTTGACACGCCGTTTTTGCCAGCATGTGGTTAATGATGACGACAAAGTCGTCCCCGCCGATATGCCCTACAAACGCCTCTGGGTCGCCCATATTTTCGATCACACGATGGATGAGGTACCCCGTTTCCTTAATCAGTTCGCTGGCCTTTATATAGCCGTAGCGGTCGTTGTATGACTTGAAGTTGTCGAGATCCAGGTAACACATGGCAAATGGCTGCTGTTCCCGCAGCCGTCTGGTAATAGAGCGTTCAATGGCGATATTACCCGGCAGTCGGGTCAGGGGGCTGGCATCCAAGCTGATCTGTTCGAGCTCCTTTAAACGTTGCCCCATCTGTTTAAAGTCTCTGGCCAGCGAGCCTATCTCGCCACCGTCAGGGATCTGTGGATCGTGGTCGAACTCCCCGGCAGCAATACGGTGGGTGGCCTTTTGTAATTTGTGCATGGATGACGAAAAGCTGTATATCAACACACTGGCAACCAGGACTGACAGGCTGACGCCCGACAAGGCCAACACAAGGGCCCAGGTTGCCGTATAGGCCTCCCTTTCCTTGGCCGTCGTCAGCTTGTGTACCAACAGTTGCTGCTGTTCGTTGCGGACAGACTCAATGGCCGTTTCTACCCCGGAGGCGGCAGTCGTCAATGCAGACTCGGTTATACCGGTGCCGTTAAACAGCCTGGTCGCAAGCATCGAGTAATCTGCATACCGCGAAGCCAGCTGGTTAAGGCTGCTGTAGAGCCGGCTCTGTGTCGTTATGGAGTCAAACGCTCGGCGAAACCGTTCGGCCTGCCGTCCATGCATCTCTACGAGGTCTGGTTGTTTTAGGATCATGAACCTGCGGGCGGTACGTTCCTGGGCCAGCATACTGTCTCGCAGGGTGATGGTGGTAGTAGCGGCGGCGAGATCGTTATAGGCGATATCGTCAACCAGGTGGTGCATGGCGCTGAGTCCAAAAATGGCGTAGACCAGTGCCCCCAGCATACAGATGCCGTTGATGGCAAAGCTGATGATCAGCTTTGCGGTAAGAGACAGTTGCAGGTGCTTTCGTTTCAGCATGTGGGGCCATATGCTACTCTAATTGCCTGCGTAATGGAATAAAAACCATGCCGCTTCGCACACGCCTGTTTTGCTTGTCACCGGCGGGCGTGGCGATATATACCAGTCATCATCTATCCAGTAAAGGAGCCCATCATGCCTACTGAAATCAACCGATTCGATCGGATTATATCCATCATGCGACAATTGCGCGCACCTGGCGGCTGCCCATGGGATGCTGAACAGACGCACGAATCGCTCAAGCGTTATCTGCTTGAGGAAACCTACGAGGTGATGGAGGCCATTGATGGCGGCGTGGATGAACACCTCAAAGAAGAGCTGGGCGACCTGCTTCTGCAGCCGGTATTTCATGCGGCCATTGCGGAAGAACGCGGAAGTTTCACGATGGATGACATACTGGACACCCTGGCCGACAAATTGATCCGTCGGCACCCCCACGTTTTTGGCGATGCCAAGATTACGGATAGCCAGGCACAGATCGAGAACTGGGAAAGGATCAAAAAGGAGGAAAAGGGGGCGGAACGCCGCTCGGCCCTATCGGGTGTCCCACCGCACCTGCCGGCATTGCTCAGGGCGCAGAAAATCACCGAAAAAGCGGCTCGTGTGGGATTTGACTGGGATCATCTGGATCAGGTCATGGCCAAGGTCTTGGAAGAGCTCCATGAGTTTGAAGAGGCATTGGCAAATGATGATCAGGAACAGACCGAGGCCGAGCTGGGCGATCTGCTGTTCGCCATTGTCAACCTCGGACGGTTCCTTTCCCTCAACACCGAAGAGGCCTTGCGCAAAACGATCCATCGTTTTCAAAGGCGTTTTAACCATATAGAGGAACAGATGCACAGTCGAGGCATCAACCTGCATGACGCAACCCAGGAAGAGTTGAACGTCCTGTGGGAAGAAGCAAAACAAATAGAACGCAATATATGAGTTTTGCCATATAAACACTCGCTTCGTGCAATTACAGTCAGTTAAATCCTTTTCCACACTTGGTGTGGAAAAGGTGTTGATAACGGTGTGGATGACTCTGGAAAGCGACACTCTTACAAACGATTTTTTCTAATTGCCTAAAAAATAATCACATATTTTTTGCTTTAAAATCAATATGTTGTGCAAAAAGGGGCTGTATACAACGAATCGACGGGAAAAGTTCCTGGCGGGGAAGATAAAATTATTTTTGCATTAAAGGTTCCTGTGTAAAACGGTCAATTTAAAGGGCTACCCGCTCCCCTCTAAAATCAACCCCTTCCATGCTTAATAAGTATCTTTTCATGATAAGTCCGCCGGGGGCGCTATACCCGGTCAACCGACCGGATGCGGCCACCACACGATGACAGGGGATGATGATTGGAATCGGGTTTGCCGCCATGGCGCCACCCACTGCCCGTGCTGCTGCGGGGCATCCTGCCTGTTGCGCCAGTTCGCCGTAGGAAAGGACCTCCCCATATCCAATATCCGCCGCCAGACGCAGGATACGTTGCCGGAAGGGCGGCAGCCCGGAGAGATCGCACGGAAGTTCAAACGCTAGCCGTTCACCGTTGAAATAACGTTCCAGCAACCCTGCGGCACTCCTGGAGTGAGGGGAAGAAACCGCACCATCCCCCGGATCTGCGCTGGGCGGCAGTTCCACCCGACAGATCCCCCGCTCGCTGGTATAGACCAGACCTACGCCCAATGGCGTATGAAAGGGCGAACAGAAACTCACCTTACCGGCTTCCCCGCAGTTTTCGTTTAATAATGCCACTGAATTCAAGCATCTCCTCTGAGCGAAACAGATACATCGCCAGACCGTAGCAGCAAAGTGCCACCAGCACCGCCCCACCAAGCAGAGCGGCCTTGAGCAGCTTCTGCCCTCCCTGCGACCAGTCCTGCAGGCGCAGCAGCCACCAGACGGCAGCTCCCATCGGTACACAGGCCGCCAGGGCCCGAACCGCGGTACGCATGATGGCCGTACCGCCAAGCAGTCCCACCTTGCGTCGCAGAAACCAGAACAAAAGTGACATGTTGGCCAGGGCAGAAAGGGACGACGCCAGGGCCAACCCCCCATGCAACAGCGGTCCCATCAGCCAAAGGCTGCATCCCAGGTTGAGCAGGAAGGAGATAAAGGCGGTGATCACCGGTGTCCGCGTGTCCTGCAGGGCATAAAAAGCCGGGGCCAGCACCCGTACCAAGGCCACACAGGAGAGCCCCAGTGAATAGAAGAGGAGGGCTCGGGCTGACTGCAACGCCATGGCGTGGTTGAACTGCCCCCCCATGAACAGGAGCGACAGCAGCGGTTCCGCGCAGATGGCAAGCCCTACCAGGGCCGGAATGGTCACGAACAGGGTCAGGCGCACCCCATAATTCAGCGAGTCCTTCATGGCAGCCAGATCGCCTTCGGCGGCCTGACGGCTCATGGCGGGCAGTACCGCCTGGGCCACCGCCACTGTGAAGACCCCTTGAGGGAATTCAAACAGACGCTGAGCGTAGTAGAGATAGGAGACGCTCCCTTGGGGCAACAGGGATGCCAGGATATTTCCAACCGTGATATTAAGGTAATAGACCCCAACCCCTAATGTTGCCGGCACCATCAGCAGTGTTATCTTCCTGAGTTTCGGATGATTAAACTGAAAACGGGGCCTGATCGGGTATCCCTTGCGCCAGAGGACCGGTAGCTGCAGGGCCAGTTGGATGACGCCGCCGATCACCACCCCCACCGCCAGGGCAACGATGGGGTACTGGAAAAACGGCCGCAGCAGCACGGCAGAGGTAATCATGGCGATATTCAGAAACACGGTGGAGACGGCCGGGGTGAAGAAGTGACGCAGGGTGTTGAGGATACCCATGCAGAGCGCCACCAGGGAGATAAAGAACAGGTAGGGGAACATCAACCGGTTCAACAGCACGGTCAGGTCAAATTTGCCCGGCACCGCGGTAAAGCCGGGAAACATCAGCCGGATGATGAGGGGCGAGCAGATGATGCCCAGCAGGGTCACCAAACCGATCACGATAGTCAGCAGGGTAAAGCAGAGATTGGCCAGATCCCGGGCCTGCTCCTCACCATCCTGCACGAGGGTCTGGGAAAAGGTCGGCACAAACGCTGCGGTCAGCGCGCCTTCGGCAAAGAAACGACGCAACAGGTTGGGTATCTGAAAGGCGGCAAAGAAGGCATCGGTGGCCATGCCGGCGCCAAACAGGCGGGACACCACCATATCCCGCGCCATGCCGAGGATGCGGGAGCAGATCGTGGTTGCCCCCAGCACC
>JAJXUW010000097.1 GCA_021782545.1 Deltaproteobacteria bacterium
CCGATAGGGTCTTGCGCTGGAGCATGGCCAGGATATGCACCACTTCTGAGCGGAGTACCGCCATCCCGTGGACCGAAGGCAGCTCTTCATGACGGTGTTGCAGCACCATCTGCGCAACGGCGGTGATGGTGCCGCCAGAGCCGATCAGTACCGGCAGCTGCGGCCGGCTGCTACCAAACCGTTTTTTCAGCGTGGTGTTCAGATGGCGGCGATACTTCGCGAGTTGGCCGGCCTTGAGCGGGTCGCCGGTCAGAAAGCGTTCGGTCATCACCACCGCCCCCAGCTCCAGCGAGTAGTGTTCTTCCACGACCTGTCCCTGGGCCATGGTCAGCTCGACACTGCCGCCCCCGACATCCAGCACGCCATAGCGCTGGCCCGACTGCATATCAAAGTTGCGCAGCGCCGACTGGGCCGCCAGGGCGGCCTCTTCCTCACCGCTGATGACCTGGATCGGCACCCCCAGTATTCCTGCCAGCCGCGTTACCAGGTCCGGGCCGTTGCTGGCGCTGCGTACGGCGCTGGTGGCTATCGCTTCAACACCCTTGACCCCCAATCCTGTAACCAGTTTTGCCATGCGTGCCACGGCCTGCTCCGCCCGTAGCATGGCGGCATCGCTGATGGCGCCGCTGGCGGCGATCCCCTCTCCCAGGCGGACGGTCTCCTTTTCGTCATCTAGGATGCGGTAACCGCCGTTTGGGGGTACCGCCACCACAATGCAGCGGATGGAATTGGTGCCGATGTCGATGGCGGCAAGACGCTCGTGCTTCATGGTGGCTCTCCTCATAGCAGGCACTGATACGTAAGCGGTTGACGGAGCAACAATGCCTGAAACTGGGCGGTCAAGCGCCGGTGTTGGCTGTTAACGATCTCCTCGGCCTGCAGGCGTGTGTCGGGCTTGATGGCGGTGGCCTTCTGCAGCATGGCGAGGAACAGTTCCCGGTCGTTTAAGTCGCCCAGCAGGGTTTGATAGTCCTTGAGTCGTTCCACCAGGGCGCTGTGGGGCTCTCCGCACAGCAGTGCGAGCAGTTCGGCAAAATAGCGCCATTTTTTGATGGCTATCCGCAGCCGGTGGCGCTCTGCAGGCAGTGCTGCCAGCCTCTCCAGCCGTAGCAAGCGTCGGATCGGGCGGTAGAGGGTCTGGTTCTGGTGTGACAGCCACCCGATAAGGCCGTCGGGCTGGTGAGGGGCCATCAGCTGCGCGCCCGCTTTTGCAAGCCGGCGGTCCAGCCGTTTGTACGGCAGTTCCCGCAGCAACCGCCGGCTGCGCCGGAGTTCGCGCTGACGCCGGCGGTCTAGGGCCTTTACTAACGGTGCGAGGCCGTCATCGCGCAACTCCAGCAGAAAGTGACGGGCCTCATCCAGGTTGCGGACCGCTCCCAGTTCGCTGGTAATGCCGCGAATCGGTTTTTGGAGCCTGCGGACCTTTGCTTCGCCAAGCAGCGGCACCAGCGTCCCGATGACGGTCCGCACCCGGCGGCTGGTGACACGCAGGTCATGGATCGTGTCTCGTTGGGGCTCCTCCAAGACGCATAGACGCAGGCGCAGCAGCTCGTCCCACTGGCCGGTCAGCGTACGGGCCAGAGTTTCCGACAGTGAACGCTCAGATATGACGGTGGTCATCGCCTCAGGCCGGCCTGATGAGGGCCTTGCGCTGTGAGGTGACCAGTTTGCCCCCGACTGGGGCATACCAGTTGAACGCCGCTCGTTTGTCCGCCTGATCGGGCTTTACGCTCAGCGCGAGGCAACTTCCCTTCGCAAGCGGTGCGATATGCTCAAACCCCAGTAACAGTGCGGCCAGATGGGACAACTGTGGCTCATGTCCGACAAGGAGCAGCGATTTCGGTGTGTCTGTCTGGCAGATCAGCGCCATCAGCGCCTCGGCCGAAGCCCCTGGAGACAGGGCGACGGTTGCCGTCACCAGGGTATCACTGCCGATCTCCGCGGCCAGCAGTTCAGCGGTCTGTACCGCCCTCACCAGTGGGCTGCTGATGATACGGCCAGGCCGCACATGGTGCTTCTTGAGACGTCGGGCCAGCTTGGCGGCATCCTTGCGGCCTCGGCGGGTGAGGTAACGCAGTTCATCGGCAAGCCCTTCCGTGGCGTCAAGCGCCTCTGCATGCCGCACCAGATAGATCTCCATGTTGGTGTTCCCTTTCTCCGCACGGCTGTTGTTGTGTTGCGGCAGGCCCGATGCGGTCAGACTCCTGCGAATGAGTATAGCATACACGGGGTACGACCGGCTGGTACGCAAAAAAAAATCGGGCCGTGGCGTATGCCGGCGGCCCGCATTAAAAGGGGAGATACAGCGTGCAGCTGGGATGCTGCGGGTGCTTCAAGCGAGACGAGCACCGTACGTCGATGGGGCCAGTCTGCCAGAAGGGTATGACAGCAGGGTGAAGGAACGGTTATAGTTGTGTGACAGAACGCCGGATAGTGGCGGACGGCAGCGGGTAGCGCCGCCGTCCGGTAGGGTCGTGCGGGGAGGTGGTTATCTGCCCAGAAGCGGGGTGAGTCCCTGATAGGCCAAAAAGGCCATCAACGCTGCTGCCGGTATGGTGAGCACCCAGGCCCAGACGATCCGGTAGGCGACGACCCAGTTGACGGCAGTGAGGCGTTTGGACAGGCCGACCCCCAGAATGGCGGAGGTGATCACGTGGGTCGTGCTGACCGGCATGCCGAAGGAGGCGGCCCCCATGATGACGCTGGCGGAAGCGGTTTCGACGCAGAAGCCGTGGACCGGCTGCAGCTTGACGAAGTCGCGGCCCAGGGTCTTGATGATCCGCCAGCCGCCGGCCGCCGTCCCGAGCCCCATGGCCACGGCGCAGGCCAGCTTGACCCAGGTGGGCACCACAAAGCTGGGAATCATGCCGTAGGCCAATAGCGCCATCGTGATCACCCCCATCGACTTCTGGGCGTCTGCGGTCCCGTGAGAGAAGGCCATAAGGGCCGCCGAGGCCACCTGCAGCTTGCGGAATCCCTTGTTGAGCGGCCCTGGGCTCTGGTTGCGGAACAGCCACATCACGACCACCATAAAGATGAAGCCGATGATGGTGCCGGCTATCGGCGAGAGCACTAACGCCAGCACGATCTTCTCGATACCCTTCCACTGCAGTACGTCCGGCCCGGTATGGGCGATCACCGCACCGATGATGCCGCCGATGATGGCGTGGGAGGATGACGTCGGGATGCCGTAGTACCAAGTGATCAGGTTCCAGATAATGGCCCCCAGGATGCCGGCCAGCACCACCATCTGGGTGACGCTGCTGGCGTCTACAATCCCCTTGCCGATGGTGGCGGCCACCTTGGTGGAGACCATGGCACCGGTGAAGTTGAGGATAGCTGCCATGAAGATGGCCGCCTTAACCGAGAGCGCCCGGGTGGAAACACAGGTTGCAATGGCGTTGGCGGTATCGTGAAAACCGTTGATGTAGTCGAATATCAGGGCACTGCCGATAACCAGCACGAGAAGAATCAGGGTCAGATCAGGCATTTTTCATGACCACACTTTCCAGGACGTTGGCGGCGTCTTCGCACTTGTCGGTGGCCTTTTCCAGGGTCTCGTAGATCTCTTTCCATTTGATCAGCTGAATAGGATCCTGCTCCTCGTCGAACAACTTGCTGATCGCCTCGCGGCAGGCGCGATCCGCCTCGTTTTCCAGGGCGTTGATGTCGACACAGCTGGCGCAGATGTCCTCGTCCTTGCCCCCCAAAAGCTGTAGCGAGCGTTCGACCGCCTGGCAGGAGCGCAGGATGATGTCGGCCAGTTCTCGGGCGGCCGGCGTTGGGGCATCGACCCGGTACATCACAAAGCGCTGGGCCGAGGCATCGATCAGGTCGAGGATGTCGTCCAGGCCCGCGGCCAGTGCGTAGATATCCTCGCGGTCAAAGGGGGTGACGAAGGTCTTGTTCAGTTTGCGGATGATCTCATGGGTCTGGCTGTCACCGCGGTGTTCGATCTCTTTGATCAGGCGCTGGCTGGCCTGGGGGTTGCTGAAGTCGTTCATCATGCGGCAGAGCGCTTCGGCCCCCTCGGTGATGATGGTGCCCATCTGGCGGAACATCTCGAAAAATTTTTCATCCTTGGGAATCAGTCCCAGCATCGTATGCGCTCCTCCATCTCAGCTGGCCTGCACCAAGAGACGTTGCCGGCCATTGCATTGTTGCAGTCTTGTGACAATACACCGATTCGCCACCAGGATGCAAAAAAAACGGCACCGCTTGGTGGCAGTGCCGCAGAATTACGGGTAGTTGCGGCTGGTTTCAGGCAGTGGTGAGGAATACGGTAAAGGTGCTGCCCTTGCCCGGTTCGCTTGCCACCTGGATCTCGCCGCCGTGCAATTGGACAATATGTTTGACGATGGACAGTCCCAGGCCGGTGCCGCCCTGCTCGCGGCAGCGGGCCTCGTCGACCCGGTAGAACCGTTCGAAGATGCGTGACAGATCCTTGGCCGGGATACCGAGACCGGTGTCGCTGACGGCGATGGCAATTCGCTGGTCGTGCTGCACTGCCGAGATGGTCACCGACCCGCCGGAGGGCGTGTATTTGATGGCGTTGTCCAGCAGGTTGAGCAGTACCTGCTCCAGCCGGGTGTAGTCGGCCAGCGCCCTGGGCAGGTCGGCCGGGCAGTCGATAGTCAGGTCGATCCCGTGCTGGCGCGCATGTTCGGCAAGCAGCAGGCCGGCCTTGCGCAGGAGTGCCCCTATATCCAGCGGCAGCAGTTCGAGGGCGGTCTCCTTTGACTCGAGTTTCGAGAGGGTCAGGATATCGTTGATCAGGTTGGTGAGCCGTTCGGTATGGCTGGCGATGATGCTGACAAACTGGCGGCTGCGGTCGGGATCCTGTAGCCCGCCATCCAGCAGGGTCTCGGCATAGCCCTTGATCACCGCAACAGGGGTGCGCAGCTCATGGGAGGCGTTGGCCACAAAGTCGCGTCGGATCGCCTCCACCCGCTTCAGTTCGCTGATATCGTGGAGCACGACAACGGTCCCCTGGTGCTGCCCCAGCGGCATCCAGTGGGTAGAGAGGATGGTCTTGCTGTTTGGCAGTGTCACTTCGCCGGTGACTTCGGTGCCGGTCGCGCGGTGCTGGTCATAGGCCTGCAGCAGGTCGGGGTGCCGGTTTATTTCGATCAGGGCCTTTCCCACCAAATCACCGGCAAGCCCCAACTGGGCACGCAGCGCCGGGTTCACCAGGGTGATCACCCCTTGGGGGTCCAGCACCATCACCCCTTCCCCCATACCGCCGAGGATGGCGTCAAGCCGCTGGCGTTCGCTGGCCAGGCTGTCCATCTGCTCCTCCAGCCGGGTGGCCATCTGGTTCAAGACACGGGCCAGATAGCCGATCTCGTCGTGGCCGTGCGAGGGCATCCGTACGCCTCGTTCACCGGCGCCGAAACGTGCTGCCACCTCGGCCATAGTCCGCAAGGGGCGTGAGATCAGGTTAGAGAGCAGTGCGGAAAATGCCAGTGCCAGCAGCAGCACGACCACCACCGTACTGCCCAGCATGACATGCAGTGAACGCTTTGCGGCATCCAGGTAGTCAAGTGGCAGCGCCAGTCGCAGCATCACCTTGTCTGCACTGCTACTGGGCAGCGCCACGTAGAGCATCGTGACCTGCAGGGTCTCGGAATAGCGCAGCGAGCTGCCGCTGCCGCTGGTGAGCGCCTGTTGGACCTCGGGGCGTTGAAGGTGATTCTCCATGTTGGGCACCTGGTCGCTGCGTACGTCTGAATCGCCCAGCACCTGCCCATTGGAGGCGATCAGGGTGACGCGCGACCGGGTGACGCCGCCCAGCTGTTCCGCAATCAGTTGCGGTTGCCGGTGTCCGGCCAGCTGTTCGTATGCCAGGCGTGCCAGCCCTGCCTCGTCCAAGAGGTGCTGACGGCTTTCGTCTACCAGCCGTTCTTCCAGCAGACGATTGGTCTGCAGGTAGAGCGCTCCGGCCATCAGCAGGGCCAGCAAGGTGTAGGAGAAAAACAGCTTCCAACGGAAGTTCATGACTAGTCCTCCAGTTTGTAGCCAAACCCCCGCACCGTCTTGATCATCTCCCCGGCAGCGCCCAACTTGTTGCGCAGGCGAGTGACATGGGTATCCACGGTGCGGGTATCACCCACGTAGTTGTAGCCCCAGACCTGCTGCAGCAAGAGTTCGCGGCTCTGCACCCGCCCCATGCGTTCAGACAGGTAGAACAGCAGCTTGAACTCCGTTGTGGTCAATTCCACCGGTTCCCCGTCAACCTGAACCTGGTGGCGTTCCGTATCGATGGCCAGCGGTCCCACCTGCAGCGTGGCGGCCGTCTCGGGCTCCTGGGAACTGCGCCGCAGGATGGCCCGTATCCGCAGCAACAGCTCACGCATGGAGAACGGTTTGACGATATAGTCGTCGGCCCCCACCTCGAACCCCACCACCCGGTCGATCTCCTCGCCGCGGGCGGTCAGCATCAGCACCGGTATGGCGGCGGTCTTGGATGTGCGACGTAGTGCCGTGCAGATTTCGGTGCCCATCATGCCGGGCAGCATCAGATCGAGCAGGATCAGATCCGGCAGTTCCTCCTGGGCCACGGCAAGGCCCTCGGGGCCGGTAAGGGCGCAGAGCGCCCGGAATCCTTCCTTCTCGAGATTAAAGGCCAACAGATCAGACAGATCCTTCTCGTCCTCGATCACCAGAATCTTTTTCATCTACGCTCCCCGTAACGGATTGTGTATCGTCCGCATAACATTCTAAGACCACTAAGGTATGGACGATAGATGGCAGAACAAGGTTACAGTTGGGTGACGATAGCGCAAAGCTTGACGAACAGCACGAAAAAAACGGGCAGCCCCGGAGGGGTTGCCCGTTTGTGTTTGTAGGCAGGTAGGCCAGCGTGTCTAGCCGAGGATGGCCTTTAGGTCCTCCTCGGCCGTGGCGATCGGCCCCAGGTTGAAGTTCTCTACCAGGAAGTTGAGTACGTTGGGGGTGATGAAGGCCGGCAGGGACGGGCCGATCTTGATGTTTTTGATCCCCAGCG
>JAJXUW010000011.1 GCA_021782545.1 Deltaproteobacteria bacterium
GCAGCTGCTGGCCGAAGAACGGCCCAAAAAATTCATTAAAAAGGTCATTTCCCATAAAGGGATTGACCGTTTGTCCGCTCCCCCGCGGCTTGATATTTTTGACGGTGCGAATATTGACGACCGTGGGACGGAGCCTCTTTGAGAGCTCAACAAAATCAGGGCTGACGGTCTTTGCCGGTGCAACCGTCGGCAACGTCAGCAGCGCCCCGCTCCACAACACAACGCTGTAACAAAGTAATCTGAACAAACGTTTCATGTTCTTCTCTCCTTGTCGCTAGCCCTCGCGCAGGACGTACCCCTGCCCGCGTACCGTGTGGATCAACTTGCGGTCAAAACCTCTGTCTACCTTTTTTCGCAGGTAGTTGACGTAGACATCGATAATATTGGTAAAGGTATCAAAGGCGTGTTCCCATACCTGTTCAGCAATCGTGGTGCGGGAAAGGACGGTATTAGGATTGCGCATCAGCAGTTCCAGCAGGCCATATTCCTTGGCGGTCAGATCGATCTCACGCGTACCGCGCCAGACCTGATGGCTGACCGGGTCCATCCGCAGGTCGGCAAACGTCAGTTCTGCACCACGTTCCATAACGCTGCGCCGCACCAAGGCGCGTACCCGGGCCGACAGTTCTGCAAAGGCGAACGGTTTGGTCAGGTAGTCGTCGGATCCGGCATCGAGACCGGCCAAGATGTCGTCGGTGGTATCGCGGGCCGTCAGCATCAGCACCGGCGTATGCTTGCCGGTCTGACGCAGTTCCTTGACCAGCGTCAGGCCGTCCTTCTTGGGCAGCATCACGTCCAGTATCAGCAGATCATACGATGCTTCGCTGGCAAAAAGCGCACCTTCGGCGCCGTCGTGGGCGATATCCACGGCATAGCCTTCCTCCTCAAGCCCGCGCTTGATAAAGGCTGCCACCTTTTTTTCATCCTCCACCACCAGGACCCGCATGGCCTCCCCTTTCAGCAGCCCAAAGCCGCTCTCAAAAATCTACTGGGCACCGATCCGGCGTAAAATCTCCGAGGCTGACTCTTCGATCGATTTGTTCGTGACATCGATCATAAGCCATTCAGGATGCCGCCGGTAATACTGGCGGCAAAAATTGATCTCCTCTTCCACCCGCTCGTAGTCGGCGTAACTATTGCGCATGCTCTGCCCCATATTCACCAACCGCGATGTTCTGATCTCCACCAGACGCTTGGGGCTGATCACCAGGCCGACCACCTTGCGGGGATCAATCCGATCCAGCTCAATGGGCGGTTCAATCCCCTTGACCAACGGCACGTTGGCTACCTTATACCCTTTGTGTGCCAGATACATTGAAAGGGGTGTCTTGGAGGAACGGGAGACCCCCACCAACACCAGATCAGCCTTGTGCAACCCCCGGGTCTCCTGGCCGTCATCATGCTTGACCGTGAAATTGACCGCCTCCATCCGCCGGAAGTAGTCGGTGTCGATCTGGTGCAGAAGCCCCGGCGTGGCCTGTGCCGCCGCGCCCAGAAAAACCGACAGACTGTGCAGTAGCGGCGAGAGCAGGTCAAAGGCCATCAGACCATGCTCCTCGGCAATCGTGTGTACGGCAACGGCCAGTTCGATATCGACTAGAGTATAGACCAACAGCCCGCCATCGACGGTTACCGTGGCGATCGCCTGCTGCACCTCCTGCTGGTTGGTAACCTTGCCCAGACGCATGATACGGACATCGCTGCCGCCAAACTGCGACAGAGCCGCCCGCACCACCCGCTCTGCGGTTTCACCGGTGGAATCTGACAGGACATAAATCGTTTTCATGGCACCAGGAAGACACCCCCAAAATCAGTCAGCGTATCCATGTCAATTTTTTAATGAAAACTAGTTGTCTGATCCTGTTTTGTCAAGGTTTTTTGTTGTCAGGCTCCAGCCATTCTGCTACCTTGCGCCCCATCTTCAACACTGGGAGTCATAATGGCATCAGCATGGTACCAGGTCAGCTGCGACGTCCCCGCTGTGCTGGCGGAGACGGTAGCCGACTACCTGACTGAACAGTCCGGCTGCGGGGTCTGCACCGACAACCGCAACGTCGACACCTTTTCAACGGATGACATCCCGACCACGAACACCGTCACCATCAGCAGTTATTTCAGCATCCCCTGCCCGATCGAGGAACACCTGGCCGCGCTCACCGCCTTTTTAAACCGTCTGTCCACCGACCTGCCTGACTACCACCCGGTACCGCCGACCGTCACCATGATCGCCGAGGAAGATTGGGCCAGTTCCTGGAAGGAGCATTTCAAACCTCTTCCCGTGGGCGAGCGCTTGTTAATCCTGCCTTCCTGGGAAACCCCAGCCGTCGGGGAGACCAGACAGGTCATCACCCTGGACCCCGGCATGGCCTTCGGCACCGGCGGTCATGAAACCACCCGACTCTGCCTGGAGAGTTTAGAACAGATCATGGCCAGCGCTTCAGATGCAGAGGCGCCAGTGCTGGATCTGGGGACCGGCTCGGGCATCCTGGCCATTGCCGCGGCCAAACTGGGGGCTCGACGGATAGAGGCGGTGGATATCGACCCCCAGGCGGTGCTGGTGGCACAAGAAAACTGCCGACTGAATCGGGTGGCGGATGCGGTCAGTTGCAGTGTCACCCCGCTGGAACAGCTGCCCGGCGGCTACCGGCTGATCCTCGCCAATATCCTGGCCGAAGAGCTGGTACGGATGGCACCGGAGCTAACGAAACGTCTGCTGCCCGACGGTTGGCTGGTGCTTTCCGGCATTCTTGCGGAACGCGAACAGTTTGTGATTGACGGCTTTGTCTCGCAACCGCTCGACCTGCAACAGTCCCTGGCAGCGGGGGAATGGCGCTGCCTGTGCTACCGGAAACGCCCATGAGCACCCGCCGCCGTTTTGTGGTCAGCTCCCGCACTATTCGCGACGGCTACGGTTCCTATGATGGCCAGCTCCATCATCATATGGTCAGGGTGTTGCGGCTGCGCCCTGGTGATGAGGTGCTGCTGGTGGACGAATCGGGACGACGCCACGAAGGGGTGATCGACCAGGTAACCCAGGAATGGACGGCGGTCAGGATCACCGCCACCCTGGAAGCGGCTCAGTTTCCCGAGGCACCGTCCATCACGATCATGCAGGGACTGCCCCGCGGGGAAAAGATCGAGCTGGTGCTGCAAAAAGGCACCGAGCTGGGAGTAAGCGAATTTGCCATCTTCCGGGCCGACCGTTCGGTGCCGAAGCTGGCCGGCGAAAAGCTGCAGAACCGGCTGGAACGCTGGACACGGATTGTTCATGAAGCTACCCGCCAATCGGAACGATTTGACCAGCCCAGCGTGGCCTGGCATCCGACCGCCGCTGCGGCAGCCGCCAGCGCCGCCAACGCCGACCTAAAACTGCTGCTCTGGGAGCGGGGCACCCCCTCGCCGCTACGGGAACTGCTGGAAGGACAGCCGCGACCGAGCAGGGTCGCCATCGCCATCGGTCCCGAAGGAGGCTTTGAACCGGGTGAGGCCGAGGCGTTTTCCCTGTGGGGGTTCATCCCGGTCACCCTGGGTGAACGGATACTGCGCACCGAAACCGCTGCCCTTGCCATGACCGCTATTTTGCAGTATAAATGGGGAGATATCTAAGGAGGTTGGCTCATGAAGTGTCCCAAGTGCGGCTATATCAGCTTTGAGACCAGCGACAGCTGCCGAAAGTGTTCCAACGATCTAAGTGCCTTCCGGGAGGCCCACGGCCTGACCCCGATCGTGCTGCCGGCAGCGGTACGGGCCAGCAGGGCAAAATCACTGGGCGGGCAGGAACCCGAAGGACAACCGGCACCGAAGGCGGATGGCGACATGTTCAACTTTGACCTGCCCCCACAACCGGCGCCGCAGGCCGCGCCGGCCGCTTCCAGTGACCCCTTTGCCTTTATCAGCCCGCAACCAGCGGCTGACGGGGGCGGAATCTCCTTCGGCAGTCCGGCTGCATCATCCCACGATCCCTTTGCCGACCTGTTGGAAACCACCCCGGTAGTTCAGAAACCGGCCGAATCGGCAACCCCGCAAGGAGCCGCTGGCCAGGGGTTTGAACTGAACAGCTTCTCCTGGGACGATACACCGGAGCCGGATGCCGCGGGCGCTCCTTCCCCGTCAGAACCGACCAAAAAGATTGATGACGACTTCAGCAGTCTGTTTGGCGACCTTGGCTCGCCCGATAAAAAACCCTGATCCAGTAATCACTTTGACTCTCAAATAGAGGTAAACGGAAAGAGCGGGGCACCCCGCTCTTTTTGCATGAGGTAGCCGTGACAGCTCACGTAAAAATACTTTCCGAGACCCTGGCCAACAAGATTGCAGCCGGGGAGGTGGTGGAACGGCCGGCCTCGGTGGTGAAGGAACTGGTGGAAAATGCGCTGGATGCAGACGCAAACGATATCCGTCTGGAAATTACCAGCGGCGGCAGACGACTGATCAGGGTGATTGACAACGGGCACGGCATGTCCCGAGAGGACTGCCTACTGGCGCTGGAACGCCACGCCACCAGCAAACTGACCACTGAGGGCGATCTTGAGCAGATCACCACCTTGGGGTTCCGCGGCGAGGCACTGCCGGCCATCGCTTCGGTTTCACAGCTGCGCCTGCGGAGCCGGCAGGGCCAAACTATCGAAGGGACCGAAATTGCGATTGACGGGGGACGGATCAAACAGGTCGCGGCCTGCGGCATGGCACCCGGCACCGACATCAGCGTTGAGCAGCTGTTCTACAATACCCCAGCCCGTCTGAAGTTCCTACGCAGCACCGAAACCGAGGCGGCCCACGTGGGTGACCTGATCGTCCGCCTGGCCATCTCCCGCCCCGATGTAGCATTCTGCTACCTAAACGATGGCCGCGAAATTTTCCGAGTGCCGGCCGGCGATCTGCTGCAGCGCCTTGGCCAGCTCATGGCCCGCAATACCGCACTGTACCCTTTTGAGGGCAGCACCGCTGCAGCCTCGGTCAGTGGCTACCTGGCGCCACCCGCCGCCAGCCGTTCCACCGCCAACAGCATCTTCACCTTTATAAACGGCCGCTTTGTGCGGGACAAGGTGGTGCAGCACGCCATCTTGCAGGCCTGGCGACCGGTTCTAGAAAAGGGGCGATACCCCCTGCTGGCGATGTTTATCGAACTGCCCCCCGATCAGGTGGATGTCAACGTGCACCCCACCAAGCATGAGGTCCGCTTTCGTCATCAAACACAGGTACACGACACCATCCAGTCGGTCCTCTCCGAAACGCTCAGCCGCTCTCCCTGGCTGCAACGTACGAGCGCGCCCCGGACAAACGCTGCAGCACCTCAGCCAGCTGCCGCATCCCGCACAGAAGCTCTCCAACAGGCCCTCGACCGATACATGGCTCCACCGGTTCTCCAGCAGGCACCCATGCTCAACGAGCCACAGCCGCCCTATGATGCCGCCGGACCGGGCGTTCTGGATGCCCCTCCTCCCAGATCTATCGGCTACTTCTCCTCACTGCAGGTAATCGGCCAGTTCCAGGCGGCCTATATTCTCTGCCAGGGTGTTGACGAACTGGTGATCATCGATCAGCATGCCGCCTACGAACGGGTCCGCTTTGAGCAGCTCAAGGCGGCCTTCCTGGACCATCGTGTTGAATCGCAACGTTTGTTGTTGCCGGAGACGCTGGAGCTTTCCTTCGGCGAAGCGGCTGCAGTCCACCGCCACCAACGGGAACTTTTGGGATTGGGAATCGAACTGGAGGAGTTCGGTGGCCAGACCTTCCGGTTGAACGCGGTGCCCCGCATTGTGGCCGGCACCGGTGGGCAGGTTCGGCTGGTGCGGGATCTGCTTGCCGACCTTGTCGCCATCGGCACCAGTGGTTCCTTTGCACAGATACGTGACGACCTGCTGTCACGAATGGCCTGTCATAGCGTGGTACGGGGGGCCACCCCCCTGGACCGCCGCCAGATGGACGAGCTGCTGAAGGCGATGGACCGCACCGACTTTTCGGCCCACTGCCCCCATGGCCGGCCGGTATCCCACAGCATCCCCCTGCGGGAGTTGGAACGGCTGTTCAAGCGGATATGATGCCGCGTATTCTCGTCATTGCCGGCCCGACGGCATCGGGCAAATCCGACCTTGCCATCGACCTTGCGTCGCGACTGGACGGCGAGATTGTCTGCGCCGATTCGCTGACCGTCTACCGGGGCCTGGATATCGGCAGTGCCAAGCCGACAGCCGAGCAACGCCGCCGTGTCCCCCACCACCTGCTGGATATCCGCGAGCCGACGCACCCCTTTACCGCCGCCGACTTCCGGCACGAGGCAACCCGGGCCATCAACGACATTCTGCAGCGCGGCAAACGACCGATCGTAGCCGGCGGTAGCGGACTCTACCTGCGAGTGCTGCTAGGGGGGCTCACTGAGGCGCCGGGCGAAGACCCGTTACTGCGACAGCGCCTGAAAGACCGGGCAGAACAGGAAGGGACTGCCGCCCTGTTCGACGAGTTGTGCACGGTTGACCCGCAGACCGCCTCACGGTGTCATCCCAACAATCTGGTACGTATCCTGCGGGCGCTGGAGGTCTGGTATGCGAGCGGCAGGGCACTCTCCCAGTTTCATGATCAACACGCCTTCAAGGATACACCATACGATGCCCTGTTTCTTGCTCTTGACCTGCCTCGTGATGAACTGTACCGACGGATCGACCACCGGGTGACCGCCATGCTTGAAGCCGGCCTGGTGGCTGAGGTGCGGAGCCTTCTGCAGGCTGGTATCCCGGCAGATGCCAAGCCGCTGCAGGCCATCGGCTACAAGGAGGTTGTGGCCCATCTGCGCGGTGAGCTGGAATTTGGGACCATGGTCGAATTGATCAGACGCAACACCCGTCATCTGGCGAAACGCCAGATGACCTGGTTACGTCGCGAACCGGACGTACAGTGGGTTGCATATCAGGAAAACTCTGTTACTATCGCTGCATTCGCTGCTATGTTCTTCAGAGAAGGAGAGAAACCGCCATGCCCAAGACTCCGTTCAACATCCAAGACCAGTATCTGAACCAGTCCCGCAAAGAACGGGTCAAACTGGCCGTGCGTATGATGTCAGGCGACACCATTGAAGGCTACCTCAAATCATTTGACAACTTCTCGCTGCTACTGGATGCAGGTGGCGATATCCTGCTCTACAAGCATGCCATTGCCACGATCACCTCGGTAGACGGCACCTTCCGACTGCATCATCAATGACCCACATGCGGGGGGCCCCCGCTCTTTGTGATTCTATGTCCCGTAGCTCAAAGATACTGCTAACCATCCTCGGCCTGTGCCTGGCAGCCACCCTCCTTATCTGGATCAAGGCGGGCACCGTGCTGGTACAGCTGTTCATCGCCCTGGCGCTGGCCTATCTGTTGAATCCGCTGGTACGCCGGCTGGAACAACGCGGCCTGAACCGGCTGACGAGTGTGCTGCTGGTATTCGTCCTGGCCCTTGTGGGGCTCAGTGGGATACTGGTACTGTTTACCCTGGCGATCAAATCGGAGCTGGCCAATGTCCAGGTGAACATCCCCGACTATGTCCAACGGCTCTACGACCTGATCCCCCAACAGGTGAAGGCCACTCTGCAGATCGACACCCCGGAGCGACTCACCCAGCAGTTAAACAACCTGAGCGCCACCCTGAAGGCCTCAGCCTTTGACATTGCAAAGCCCCTCGCACACTGGCTGCAACAGGCCGTCACTTCAACAGTGGGCCTTATTCTCGACCTGTTGGGGTACCTGATCATTCCGGTCTATCTGTTCTATCTGCTGACCGACATGCCGCTCTTAACGGCCTGGCTGAAGGAACTGCCGCCGCCCCGTTTTCGCGACCAGCTGGGGCAACTATTCGGTGAGATCGACCGGGTGCTGTCCGGTTTTGTCCGCGGGCAGCTGGTGGTCTGCGCCATCTTGGCGCTGCTCTACTCGGTCGGGCTCTGGCTGATCGACATCGATCTGGCAGTGGCGATCGGTACCCTGGCCGGCGCCGCCTTCATCATCCCCTACGTCGGCACCATTCTGGGGATCGTCCTCTCCCTGCTCATGGCGCTACTCAAATTTCACGACCTGCTGCACCCCCTGCTCTGCCTGGGCTGGTTCGGGCTGGTCCAGACCCTGGAAGGGACCGTTATCACCCCCAAGGTGGTGGGCGACACCGTCGGTCTGCACCCCTTAATCGCCATCGTGGCGCTCCTGATCGGTGGCCAACTGCTGGGCATCGGCGGCATGCTGCTGGCGATCCCGACGGCGGCCATCCTCAAGGTGCTTGCGGGCCACCTGCTTACCTACTACCGCACCTCTGCTTTCTACCAAGGGACCTGAAATGACCGGCCTTCTGATTGAAACCGTCCTGCCCGGCTCGCCGGCGGAGCGGGCCGGACTCATGCCCGGCGAGCATCTGCTGGCCATTGACGGCCAACGCCTGCGGGACCTGATTGACTATACCTGGCTGGCCAGTGACGACGAGGCCGAACTGACAGTACGGGACCGGTCCGGCACGCAGCGGAACGTGTGGCTTGAGCCCGAGCCGGGCGAGCCGCTCGGCCTGACCTTTGCCCCACCCGAACCGAAACGGTGCGGCAACAACTGCCTCTTCTGCTTTGTGCACCAGCTGCCCAAGGGGCTGCGTCGGCCGCTGTACGTCAAGGATGAAGACTACCGGCTCTCGTTCCTGCAGGGAACCTACGTCACCCTGACAAACCTAAAGGGAACTGAGCTGCGCCGCATCATCGCGCAGCGCCTTTCCCCGCTCTACATCTCGGTGCATGCCACCGAGCCGCTGCTGAGGGAACAGCTGCTGGGCAGGTCCGGCATCCCGCCCATCCTTGAGCAGCTCACCCGGCTGGCCGAGGCACGTATTCAGATGCACACCCAGGTGGTACTCTGCCCCGGCCTCAATGATGGCCCCCACCTGGAACAGACGGTCAGCGACCTGGCCGCCCTTTACCCGGCGGTGCAATCCCTGGCCGTAGTACCGGTGGGGCTCACCAGCCACCGCCAACGTCTGCCGCAGCTCACGCCGATGGACCGTGCCTACGCCGCCGATTTTCTCGACCAGTGGCTGCCCCGCATGCGGGCGCTGAACAAACGTCTGGGTGAACCGTTCCTCCAGCTGGCCGATGAGTTCTTTCTCAAGGCTGGCCGGCCGTTCCCGGCGCTCAAGGAGTACGGTGACCTGCCCCAGTGGGAGAACGGGGTCGGCATGGTGCCCTGGTTCCAGCATCAGGCGGGTCGTGTTATCAAGCGAGCCAGGCCACTGGCGCGGCCCCTCACGGCAACGGTCGTCACCGGCTGTTCGGCAATCGGTTTTGTAAGTGAGTTTTTGCGCGAGGTGGCAAGCAGGACCGGGGCTGTACTCAACGCTATCGCCATTCCGAACCGGTTGTTCGGCGAACGTGTTACCGTAACCGGTCTGGTGGCTGGCAGAGATATCGTCGCTACGCTGCAAGGACAGACACTTGGTGAACTTGTGCTTGTCCCGGAGGTGATGCTAAAAGAGGGCGAGGGGCGCTTCCTGGACGATCTTACCACGCAGGAACTCAGCCAGGCCCTGCAGCTGCCGGTCGTCAATTTTGAGGGAACCCCAGCGGGGTTGTACAAGGCCCTTAAACACCTGACAAAAAAGAGGGACGGTAGCGCTACCGTCCCTCCTCACGTTTAAAGCTACGCAGTATCGTTCCTATTCGACGAGCTTTGCCGAGAGGATAGTGATCTGCTCCAGCGGCACGTCGCCGTGGCCGGCCTTGTTGCCGGTCTTGACCTGACGAATCTCATCCACCACCTCCAGGCCGTCTACCACCTGCCCGAAGACGCAGTAACCGAAATCTTCCTGACGCTTGCCCCGGTTGTCCAGAAAGGCGTTGTCCACGGTATTGATAAAAAACTGGGACGTGGCCGAGTCCACCAGGGCGGTACGGGCCATGGCCACGCTGCCCCGCAGGTTTTTCAGGCCGTTTTGGGCCTCATTCTTGATGGCGAACTTGGTCTTTTTGGGCTGCATCTCGGCATCCAGACCACCGCCCTGGATCATGAAATCCTTGATCACCCGATGAAAGATCAGGCCGTCATAGTAGCCGTCCTTGACATAGCCCAGAAAGTTTTTGACCGTGATCGGTGCCTTTTCCTTGTTCAACTCCAGGGTGATGCTGCCCTTACTGGTTTCAAGCACCACCTGCGGCCTGTTTTCGTCTGCCATCTGCATCTCCTCCTGCCGAAACCGGCTGATTCTACTGAAACTATGCAAAGCTATAGCACACTCCCCGGCGACACGCCACCTGATTTTGCCGCTTTGACAGCACCCAGGCTTTCAGTTACCCTTGCGCTATGCTCCGTACCACCCTGGAAAATGCCATCGTTCGCCTGCTGAAGGCCCGCCCCTTTTACGGCCACCTGCTGCTCAACCTGCGCCGCGAACTGCTCGAAGGGAACACCACGGCGGCGGGGATAACCATCCGGGACGGCATCCCGGTGCTCACCGTGGCTGCCGATGCCTTCGGCTCCCTGCAGATGCTCCAACAGGAGGCGCTGCTGGAACACCTGCTCAAACATCTGCTGCACCTGCACCCGCTGCGACGGAGGGAACGGAACCCCCACGACTGGGACGTGGCCTGCGACCTGGCCATCAACCACGGCATCGACAACCTGCCGCCCGGGGCACTCTATCCGGAAAACTACCAGCTTGAACCGGGGCTGGCCGCCGAGGAGTACTATGCCCTGCTCGTCCCGCCGTTCGACACCGGCAACCTGGAGGGGAGCGGCGTTGGCTCGGCCGAACAGGACCGTAGCGGCGCTGCGGGAAGCGGCATCGGTGATGCCCTGCGGGAGGCTGTCACCATCGATAGCCACGAGGCCTGGCAGGAGGCGGACGGCACGCCGCTGACCCTGGCGGAGGAGATGGTGCGCAGCCTGGTGCGGGACGCCCTGCGGGGCAGCGACGGCGAGACCCCATCCGATATACGAGCACTCGTAGGAAACCTGCTACAACCGGCGCCGATCCCCTGGCGCCAGATCCTGCGGCAGTTTGTGGCAACCGCCGGCCGAACCGGCCGCAGCACCACCTGGATGCGGGAACACCGCCGCTTTGAGCACGGCACCCCCGGCATCCGAAAACGGCGCAAACTGAACCTGTTGGTGGGGATTGATGTCAGCGACTCCACCAATATCGTGGAGTTGCGCGAGGCGTTTGCCGCCGAGCTGGTCAACCTGGCCCGTGGCCGCGACTGCCAACTGACCGTGGTCTACGCCAACAGCCGTATCCAACGGGTGGAAAACTTCAGTAGCAGCGCTGTCGTCACCCAGCGCTACGACGGTGGCGGGTTCACCGACCTCCGGCCGGTGTTCGACTACGCCACGACCCTGCATCCGCTGCCGGCGGCGGTGATCTACCTGACCGACGGCATCGGCCCGGTTCCGGAGCGGATGGCGTTCCCCACCCTGTGGGTGCTGACCCGTGAAGGTGATAAGCCGGCCCCCTGGGGGGTAGAACTCAGGTTGACGGTATGAGATAGCAACTGCCCCGCCGCTTGAGAAAGCCCTCTGCCACCATCGCCTCCAAAATGGGTTGCAGACGATCAGCCTCAACCGCCAGCTGCTGCTGCAATGCACCAGCAGCCATGCCCTCCGCCCCCAACAGCAGACGCAACAACGCCCCGCGGATCTGACGGTCCGATCCCTCAAACCGACTCTGCACGGTATGGTGGCGGCTCCGGCGGCTGGGGTTAGGGAAGCGACGTTTCAAATCACTGCCGTAATCCATCAGGGCGTTGTACCAGTCTCGGGGATGCTCCCGGTCCAACGCCTGGCCGGCCAGCACCAGCAGTTCCGTATCCGGCACCTCGCGGCGGCCGGCACACAAGAGGTGCAGCAGTACGGCGCGGATATTGGTCTCCAGAAAGACCTCCGGCCGGTTGAAGGCAAAGGCGGCTATAGCACCGGCTGTGTACGGACCGATGCCGGGCAGTTGGCAGAGCAGCGCTGGATCATCCGGCAGCACGCCATCCCAGCGGGTAACCACCATCTGGGCAGCACGCTGCAGGTTGAGCGCCCGCCGGTTGTAGCCCAGCCCCTGCCAGGCCGCCAGCAGTTCCGGCAGCGGCGCAGCTGCCAGGGCAGCCGGATCGGGAAACTGCTGCAGAAAGGCGCAATACCTGGGAACCACACGGTCCACTTGGGTCTGCTGCAGCATCACCTCCGACACCAGTACCCACCACGGATCGCAGGTCCGTCGCCACGGCAGATCACGATACTGCTCCGCGGCATACTGCCGTACCAGCTGCCTGAGATCGACGACCACACCGGACGACATACCCTCACGGCCATAGCGCGCCGTGAGGGCGGCCTCAGCTGCGGTATCCTGTCCCACCGGCCACAAGACCGCTCCCCGCTTGCAGTCTGGCACCATCTTTTGGTAGGCTGGTTTGGACATCTTCTTCTGCGAGGCCATTATGGACACCCCTCTGCACCCGATGACCGCCGATTCGGTCCGGGAACTGCTGGAAACCGCCGGAGCCGACGTGATGGTCCGTTCCGGTCGCTCTGACAACTACGGCGCACCCCGCGAATTTTCCTTTGAAGTGAAAGGGATCTTCCCCAATGGCATGGCCCTGCATATCGTGGCCCGCCAGTTCAACTACCGCGACCCCTGGGAGGCGACAGGACGGGTCAACGACCAAGTTGACGTGTCACTTCTCAAGGGTGGCGAACTGACACCCCTTCCCAAGGGATTTCCGTTTTTTCAGGGTATTGACGAAGAAACCGGCATTGACGAACCGACGTTGCGGGAGCTTATCGCCTGTGTGCAGACGGTAAACCCCAAGCTGTACGACCTGCAACGGATTACCGGTGATCTATGAAAAACGGGGGCACCATCTACGGTGCCCCCGTCTCTCCGATCATGCAACTGCTGCCCAACAGTCACCGGTGCTTCTGACTGAACCCCTTAAAACTGGTCGCCGGTTCAGGAGATGCCGTCTTGCGCCGTGGGGGGGCGGTGAGCTCCCAGACCGCCTTGGAAAGCGATTTTTCCACCGGCAGCAGCGTCAAGGCCAGCAGGAAGATCAGTAAAAATACCGCAAACACGCCAAGTATCATCGCCCCAGAGACCAGGAACACTTCAACAATAACCGGCATGGCCTCCTCCTTCCTACCGACAGACGACCGGATCATGACATTGACAGCACAGGCGCCTTTTATTTATGCATATACTAACACACCGTAGACGACATTGCCACTACCAGCTGCTGACATAAAGCCTTACCGGCCTGCCGGCCGGCGCTCCTCGCGCAGCATGTCAAAGGCTACGAGGGCAACCCCCACACAGATCAAGGAATCGGCCACATTGAAGGCCGGCCAGTGGTAGTTTTTCCAGTAAACATCCAGAAAATCGATCACTTCACCCAATCGGACCCGGTCAATCAGGTTGCCTACCGCCCCAGCAAAGACCATCGCCAGGGCAACCTGGGCGAGCCGTTGGTCATCACGCACTCTGCGCAGCGCCACCAGGATGGCCACAATCGCCACCAGCGTTACCACCAGGAAAAAGGGGATACGCCATGCTGCGTCAGACAAGAAGCTGAAGGCGGCCCCCTTATTACGCAGATAGGTGATATTGAACAGGCCATCCAGGACCGGAATGGACCGATACAGGGTCATGGTGTTGTCAATGTACAGCTTGGAGGCCTGATCCGCAGCAAGTCCAAGCCCCACAATCGAACCGAACAGCTTCCACCGTCCCATCCTAACGCACCGCCTCGACGCACGTGGGACAGATGGTCGGATGGGCGGCGTCGGCGCCCAACTGCTCACTGTAGTGCCAGCAGCGCTCGCACTTGTCGCCGCGGGCGGCGGCTACCTTGATCGCAAGTCCCTCCAGCCCTTCGGCCACGTGACCATCGCCCTGCAGTGTGTCGGTCAACTCCACCTGGGAGACGATGAAGACCGTGGGCAGGTCGGCGCGGTACCCCTCCAGGAAGCTACGCAACTCACCGGTGGCGGCCAGGGTCACCGAAGCGTCCAGCGACAAGCCGATGGTCTTGGCCACCCGTGCCTGTTCCAGCGCCTTCAGTACCTCGGCCCGGATCTTCCTGATCCGTTCCCAGCGTTCCACCAGGGCGTCATCCTTAACCTCTGGGGTAAACGGCGGGAAGGCGGCCAGATGCACGCTGCTCTCATGCTGCCCCGGTAGGTAGGCCCAGGCCTCATCGGCGGTGAAGGAAAGTACCGGCGCCAAGAGCCGCAGCAGGCTGTCTAAAATTTGGTACATCACAGTCTGGGCCGCCCAGCGGTCCTTTGAGTCGGCCTTACTGGTGTAGAGCCGGTCTTTGAGGATATCCAGGTAAAAGGCACTCATCTCCACCGCACAAAAGGCGTTGATCTCCTGGTAGATAATGTGGAACTCAAGCTCCTGATAGGCCTTGCGCACCCGTTCCTTCAGCAGTTCCAGCTGGTGCAGGGCCCAGCGGTCCAGCTCCGGCAGTTGATCGAAGGGGACCGTTTCAGTGGCGGGGTCGAAGTCGTGCAGGTTGGCCAGCAGGTAACGGCAGGTATTGCGGATGCGGCGGTAGGCCTCGGCCACCCGGTTGAGGATCTCCTGGGAGATACGGTTATCGTCGCGGTAGTCCTGGGCGGCGCACCACAGCCGCAGGATGTCGGCCCCCAGCTTCTTGATCACGTCCTCCGGCGCCACCACGTTGCCCAGGGACTTGCTCATCTTGCGGCCTTGGCCGTCCAGCACAAAGCCGTGGGTCAGCACGCTCTTGTAGGGTGCGCGGCCACGGGTGCCGACGCTCTCCAGGAGTGAGGAGTGGAACCAGCCACGGTGCTGATCGCTCCCCTCCAGGTACAGATCGGCCGGACTGGACAGATTGGGATTGGGCTCCAGCACGGCGGCGTGGGAGACGCCGGAATCGAACCAGACATCCAGGATGTCCATCTCCTTCTCGAAATCCGTCTTGCCGCATTTGGTACAGACCGTACCGGCCGGCAGCAGCTTTTCTGGGTCCCACTCGAACCAGATGTCAGAGCTGTGGCTCTTAAACAGTTCGGCCACATGGTCCATCACCCCACCGTCCACCAGGTACTCGCCGCATTCCTTGCAGGAGAAGGCGGTGATCGGCACTCCCCAGGAACGCTGACGAGAAATGCACCAGTCGGGCCGGTTCTCGATCATGCCGTAGATCCGCTCGCGGCCCCACTTGGGAATCCACTGTACCCGGTCGATCTCCTCCAGCGACTTTTTCCGCAGGTCGTTGGCCTGCATGCTGATGAACCACTGCTCAGTGGCCCGGAAGATGATCGGCTTCTTGCAGCGCCAGCAATGGGGGTAGGAGTGGCTGATCGTACTCTGGCCGATCAGGGCGCCTACCTCGATCAGCTTCTCGATCACGGCGCTGTTGCCCTCCTGCACGGTCAGGCCACCGAAAAATTCCAGGTTCTTCAGGTAGCGTCCGTGGTTATCCACCGGGTTGTAGATCTCAAGCCCCTCTTTCAGCCCCAGTTCGTAGTCCTCCTGGCCGTGGCCGGGGGCGGTGTGGACGCAGCCGGTACCGGCCTCTAGGGTGACATGCTCGCCCAGCAGGATCACCGAGTTACGATCATAGAAGGGATGTTTGCAGTTTTTGCGCTCCAGGGCGGTGGCCTTGAAGGTTGCGATGACACTGCCGGAAAGATGGTTCGCGGCCAGGAACTGGTCTTTCAAGCCCTCGGCCACGATCAGGATCCCCTGCTCGGTTTCAACAGCCACATAGTCGAACTCGGGGTGCAGGGCAACCGCCAGGTTTGCCGGCAGGGTCCAGGGAGTGGTGGTCCAGATCACCACAAAGGCCTGCTTGCCGCTCAAGGCCGGGATAACGGCCGAGATGTCGTCAGCGAGGGCAAACTTGACGAATACGGAATGAGACGTGTGGTCGGCGTACTCCACCTCGGCCTCGGCCAGGGCGGTCACGCAGGAGGAGCACCAGTGCACCGGCTTCTTGCCGCGGTACAGGCCACCGTTCTTGGCAAACTTGGCCAGTTCTGCCGCGGTGAGCCCCTCGTACTCGTAGTTCATGGTCAGGTAGGGATTGTCCCAATCCCCCAACACCCCCAGCCGCTTGAACTCCTCGCGCTGGATATCGATGAACTTCCTGGCGTAGGCGCGGCATTCCTTGCGCATCTCGGCCTTGGTCATCTGATGTTTCTTGGAGCCCAGGTTCTTCTCCACCTGCAGCTCGATCGGCAGGCCGTGGCAATCCCAGCCCGGGACGTAGGGGGCATGGAACCCCTCCATCCGCTTCACCTTCAACACGATATCCTTCAAGGTCTTGTTAAGGGCGTGGCCGATATGGGTGTGGCCGTTGGCATAGGGGGGGCCATCATGGAGAATGTAGGTAGGGCGGCCGTTACCCCGCTCTTCAAGCTTGGTGTACAGTTGTGCCTCTTCCCATTTCTTAAGCATCTCCGGCTCCCGCAGGGGCAGGTTGCCCTTCATCGGGAATTCGGTCTGGGGGAGGTTGAGGGTCTCTTTGTAATCCATATGGCATCGCTCCAAACGGTCTTAAAATTTGACTAAAATACTGGCCCAAGCCGGTAAAGTCAAGGAAAGAGACGGGAAATGCCGTGATGACCGGACCGTTTTCCCCCTTGCATTCGACCGCCCCATCTGCTAGCGTATCTGGTCCACTTATGCAGTGAAAGGAATGATCCGATGTTCAAGATCTTTGATTCATTATTCGGCATGTTTTCCAACGACCTGGCCGTCGACCTGGGCACCGCCAACACCCTGGTTTACCTGAAAGGCAAGGGGATTGTGGTCCGCGAGCCTTCCGTGGTGGCGGTCCAGAAGTTGCCTACCGGCCAACAGAAGGTGCTGAAGGTGGGGATGGAGGCCAAGCAGATGCTGGGGCGCACCCCCGGTTCCATCACCGCCATCCGTCCCATGAAGGACGGCGTGATCGCCGACTTCGACATCACCGAAGAGATGCTGCGCTACTTCATCCACAAGGTTCACAACCGCAAGACCCTGGTCCGCCCCCGGGTCGTGATCTGCGTCCCCTCCGGCATCACCCAGGTGGAGAAGCGGGCGGTCAAGGAGTCAGCCGAATCGGCCGGCGCCCGTGAGGTGTACCTGATCGAGGAGCCGATGGCGGCCGCCATCGGTGCCGGCCTGCCGATCACCGAGGCCTCCGGCAACATGATCGTCGATATCGGCGGCGGCACCACCGAGGTGGCGGTGATCTCCCTGGCCGGCATCGTCTACTCCCAGTCCACCCGGATGGGGGGCGACAAGATGGACGAGGCGATCGTCCAGTACATCAAGCGCAAATACAACCTGCAGATCGGCGAACGGATGGCCGAGGCGATCAAGATCGAGATCGGCGAGGCCTACCCTGGCCCCGAGGTGCTGACCATGGAGGTCAAGGGGCGCGACCTGGTCTCCGGCATCCCCAAGACCATCGAAATCAATTCGGACGAGATTCGCGAAGCGCTGAAAGAGGCGGTCAATGCCATTGTCGACACCGTGCGGCAGTGCCTGGAACGTACCCCCCCGGAACTGGCCGCCGATATTGTGGACAAGGGGATATTCCTGGCCGGTGGCGGCGCCAACCTGCGCAACCTGGACATGCTGCTGCGCGAGGTGACCAAGGTGCCGGTACTGATCTCCGAAAATCCGCTGGACTGCGTGGTGCTCGGCTCGGGCAAGGTGCTGGATGAACTGAACCTCTTGAAACGAGTGGCTGTTTCCTCGTAAGTTTAAGCCCTCACCCCGTTAAGCGTATTCACTACAAACAGGGTGGGCGTACTGCCCACCCTTTCTTTTATAAAACAGTCGCGTACCCAAGCTATGACCACACCCACCGTCGACATCATCGTACCGGTCTGGAACCAGCCCTTTGAGGCACGGGCCTGCCTGGTTTCAATCCTGAACACCACCGACAGCGCCCGGCTGATCATCGTCAACAACGGCTGCAACCGCGATACCGAACTCTTGCTCGAGGAGTTCTGCGACCCGTTAGGCGAACGGGTACTCTACATGACCATGGAGCGCAACATCGGCTTCGTGCCGGCCTTAAACCGCGCCCTTGTCCGCTCGACCGCCGACTGGGCTATGGTCATCCGGCCCAACGGCATGGTGAATGACGGCTGGCTTCAGGCCCTGCTGCCCCTTACCGGCATTGAACACGCCGGCATCATAAGCCCCCTCTGCACCACGGAGACTCCGCTTCCCAAACATCTGACCGCCGCCCATTGCAGCCAGATCGAGACCTGCCAGCTTTCTTTCGCCGGCCTGATGCTTTCCCGCGTCATGCGGGAAGAGATCGGTTGCTTTGACGAAGATCTGGACGGCGGCCTGTGGTGTCTGCGGGACTATCAACAACGGGCAGCAGCCCGTAACTATCTGACGTACCTTGCCCCGGCGGCCGCGGTGCACAGCGGCCCTGCCCTGGTGTTCGGCTCCGAGGAACGCCGCCGCACTCGTGAGCAGGTGTCTCAACAGACCTGCCAGAACCGTTGGGGCGTATCGCACCAGTATGCCATCTACTTTCCCAAACAGACCGAAGATGAACACCTGGACAACGCCCTGAAGCTCATTGTGGCAGCGGCCCGACGCGGTGACCGCTTCACCCTGCTGCTGCATCGCCATCAGTACCAGCAGGCATCGGAACGAGGCTACCGTTGCCTGCACACCGCCATCGAACTGGTCAGCCTCGCCCGTTTTACCGCCCACCGCGACCTGCATAAACGCCTCGCCGAGCTTACACGCGCCGTAGCGACGCTGATGGTTGTAAAAGGCGTGGACGGCATACCGGTTCCAGGCTACGGTAACGCCCAGTCATTAAGCGTAATCACACAACGTGCCACGGAGGCCTCATCATGCAGGATCTGATCGTCAACCAACTGCAGGAGCATCGCAAACTACTGGTTCACGTTGAAAACGAGCTGTCCGGCGTTATCGCCGGTCTGGCCCAGCGCCTGATTGAGACGTTCCAAATCGGCAACAAGCTGCTGATTATGGGAAATGGCGGCTCGGCTGCCGATGCCCAGCACTTCGCCGGCGAGATCGTCAGCCGCTTCCGTATCGAGCGCCCCGGCCTGCCGGCCATTGCGCTCTCCACCGACAGCTCGATCATGACCGCCATCGGCAACGACTACGGCTTTGACCGCGTTTTCAGCCGCCAGGTAGAGGCCCTGGCCGCACCGGGCGACGCCGTGATCGGCATCTCCACCAGCGGTAACTCCCCCAACGTCTACAAAGCGCTGGAGGTGGCCCGTCAGGCCGGCTGTACCACCATCGGCCTGCTGGGCAAGGACGGTGGCACCATCAAGGGCCTGTGCGACATCCCCGTGATTATGCCCTCCAACGACACCCCCCGTATCCAGGAGGGGCACATCACGGTAATCCATATCCTGTGCGATCTGATCGAGCAGGGGATGTTCGGCGGCGGGAGGTAGCCTATGGATCGGATGGCCGTTGAATCGCTGTTTTCCCGCGCCGGCAGCCTGCGCTGTCTGGTGGTGGGCGACCTGATGCTGGATGAATACCTGTGGGGCAAGACCGAACGGATTTCGCCCGAGGCCCCGGTACAGGTGGTTGATGTGTTGCGGGAGGATCTCCGTCTGGGTGGGGCCGGCAATGTGGCCAACAGCCTGCTGGCCCTAGGGTGCCAGGTTGCGGTCGCCTCGGTAATCGGCGAGGATGAAAACGGCTGGAACCTCGTGAAGACCTTCAACAAGCTGGGGATTACGACCGAGGGTATCCTGCAGGAAGCCGGCCGGCGCACCGGCCGCAAGACACGGGTACTGGCATCCAATCAACAGATCGTCAGGATAGACCGGGAATCGCGTGAACCGCTCTCAAATCCCCTTGAGAAGCGGCTTTGCAACTGGCTCCAGGAGCATGTGCCCGGATTCGACGTCGTGCTGATTTCGGATTATCTGAAAGGGGTGCTGACGCCACAGGTACTGCGTACCGTCATGACCGCCGCGCGCCAGCGCAAGACCCCTGTCCTGGTGGACCCCAAAGGAAACGATTATCGCAAATACCGCGGTGCCACCTGCCTCACCCCCAACCGCAAGGAGGCCGAGAGCGCCTCCGGCATTCCGATCCGTTGCCAGACGACACTCCACGAGGCGGCCTCCTCATTGATGGCCATGGCGGAGTTGGACAACCTGCTGATTACCCGTAGCGAGGAAGGGATGTCGCTCTTTTGTGGCACTGGCGAGACTGTGCATATCCCAACCGTCGCCCGCGAGGTCTTTGACGTAACCGGGGCCGGCGATACGGTGTTGGCACTCCTGGCATTCGGCGTCGCCGGCGGCCTGGACCTGGCCGAGGCGGCACGACTGGCCAACGTGGCCGCGGGTATCGCGGTGGGCAAACTGGGCACCTCCATCGTCACACCGGACGAGATCATCACCGCCGTAGCGGCCAGTCATCGCGACAGCGACAGCAAGGTCAAAAGCCGCGAGGTGCTGGCCGGCATCATTGAGCAGGAGCAGACCAGGGGCAGACGGGTGGTCTTCACCAACGGCTGTTTTGACCTGCTGCATGCCGGTCATGTCAAATATCTGCAGGCAGCCCGGCACCTTGGCGATCTCTTGGTGCTCGGTCTCAATAGCGATGCCTCGGTGCGCCGTCTGAAAGGATCTAAACGTCCCCTGATCGGGGAAGATGAACGCGCCCATATCCTGGCGGCTCTGGACTGCGTCGATTATGTCTGCCTGTTTGATGACGACACGCCACTGGAGTTGATAATGGCCCTCAAGCCTCAGATTTTGGTTAAAGGTGGCGATTACACGGCAGATGGCGTGGTGGGCAAGGAAATTGTGGAATCATACGGCGGTCGGGTGGAACTCATCCCGTTTGTGGATGGCAAATCGACCACCAACATCATCGAAAAGGTCTTGGAACGGTACGCCGCCACCCCCGCTGTGTGACGATGCGCCCTGTGGTGTCCAGCCCGTCCTTTTACTGGTTAACGGACGAGCCGCCGCACCACTCTCCCGACCACAATCGGGTAGGTCGTATTGTCATTGGGATCAATCACGTCCGGCGGCGAACACTCATTGTCATCCCGCACCATCAACCGTCCCTCTGGGTCCCTGAACACCCTTCTCACCATCAGAACCCCGTCAGGATAACGCAGCACCAGGCAACCGCCGGCGGTGGTGGTCCTGATGCTGGTATCGACGATAATCAGGTCGCCATCCTGCACCCAGGGGGACATGTTATCCCCCAGCACCTTGATCAGGAGAAAGTTCTCCGGCGCAATCCCCAGCGAATGGTTCAGCCAGTTAAGTCCGGGAGCAAGCACATCCACGATCTGAGGCGAACTGAATGCCGCCAGTACCTCGCCCTGCTCGCTGCGCTGGGTATAGGCCTTGTACGGCGGATGAATCTGGGGATGACCGCACTGTGACGGCGTATAGGTGTCCCGCGGACGGCTAGCCTGTTCCGGAGAGATCGCACAGGGGAACGTCAGGTCTTTAAACGGGGCCTGCGCACCGGCCTCACCCCGGGCAAGCAGCCCCGGCCCGGTCAGAATGTACTGCAGATCAAGCCCCTCTTTACCGCAGATGGCCACAATCTCTTCAGTGGGCACGGTATTGCGGTGCTTCCAGTTATGGATCCTCCGGACCCCCACCCCCATCGCGTCGGCCAGCTCAATATCGGTTTCAAGCCCCAGCTGTTCCTTGATCCGCGCCATCACCTGCCGTGTACTCAACGCCGGTTCTTCAGCAGCCCCTGTTGCCGTTTCAGAAAGGTCCGTTGGTCCCTTGCGATCGGTATCCGCATGCATAGGAACTATTTTTGATGTATGCTGTGCCTGCATTACTCCTCCACGCCATAAGACTACAGTATTCACCGCAGTAAGTCAAATGCGGCAACTTTATTATTGACGAAATCTAACATTTGGTTTATTGCAAATCATCATTTACGGTAACAATAAAATTAATATACATCAATACTGGATATTGCATTTTTAATATATAGCAAAACAACGTAAAGACAGCATCGCCCCACCACCCTGCAATACAAAGGATGCATCAATGAACGCCTTGGTCATCGACGACAATCGCGAGATGCGGCGCAAAATCGCAACCGATTTGCAGCAGGACCCCTTTTTTGAGCGTGTCGTAGAGGCAGCCAACGGTGTGGAGGGGATTAAAAAACTCTCTGAAACGGCTCCCGATCTGATCCTGTGCGACATTGAAATGCCGTATATGGATGGACTTAAATTTCTCAACATCATCCGCTCAAAACCGGAAACAGAACACATCCCCGTGCTGTTCCTGACCGGTATAACCGACCGTGCCGTCAAGCTGAAAGGGCTGGCGGAAGGTGCGCACGACTTCATCCAGATACCCTATGACCCGCAGGAACTCTTTGCCCGCGCCAGATTACACGCGATTGCCAAACGACGCGAAGAGGAACTGCTCCGGCGCAACCGAGAACTTGAACTGCTCTCGAACAAGGATGCACTGACCGGCGCCTTTAATCGGCGCCACCTCTGCCACACACTGAATGTCGAACTGGCTAGGGCGGCCAGGACAGATGGCACCATCTCGATACTGATGGTGGATATCGACCATTTCAAGCAGGTAAACGATACCTTCGGCCATCAGGCGGGAGATCACGTGCTCCAACGGATCTCTGCAGAAATAGCGGCCAGTCTACGGGACTACGACCTGTTCTTCAGGTACGGCGGCGAGGAGTTCGTGGTGCTGGTGCCAGATACCAGCCTGGCAGGCGCCATGAAGGTTGCGCGACGACTCTGCCACAAGGTCCGAAACCTCAAATTCTCCGAACCGTTTGCCGATTTGCGTGTAACGATCAGTGTCGGTGTTGCAGAGTACCCCGGCAATGATATCAGCTCTGCCGAGGAGTTGCTCGCGTGCGCCGACAAGGCGCTCTACCAGGCAAAACTTGATGGCAGAGACCAGGTTGCCTGACCTCCCTTCTTCATCAACAAACCACCCTCCCTCAACCAGCGGGGATGGCCGATTCCCCGTTCCCCAAACGGCCCGCATGTGGTGGCCGCCGCGTCGAAATAATCACGGTTCATACAGTGGCCTTATTCGACAAGTAGTGTATACTCCTGCATACGCACAGGTTACGCCTCGTCCAGCATGCTGCGGAGAAGAAATACGATCTTATGGAACTGGACTCCTTCGGTAAACGGCACAGTCTCAGCATCTTTGCCAAGATATTTGGCCTGGGGCTGGTCTGTGTGCTCACCTTCACCCTGTTCATCACCTGCTACCTGCTGCCCAGACAACGCGATGCGCTGCTCGCCGAACGCAAGCAGGAAAGTCGTCTGCTGGTACTCTTTGCGCAATCGGTACTCGAATACCATGAGGGCCAGGTAAGGCGCGGTACCACAACCGAGGTTGAGGCCCAGAAAGAGGCCAAAGCGGAGCTGGCACAGTTCAGATCGAAAAAGGGACATTACGTATGGCTGCATGATCTGCACCTGAAGATGGTCATGCACCCCACACAACCGGAGCTTGACGGGAAAGACCTGTCGACCTACTGCGACCCTTCGGGCAAGCCCCTGTTTGTGGAGATGAACCGGATGGTGGCAGCGCAGGGCAGCGGCTTTGTCCGCTATCAGTGGCCGCGCCCCGGCACCACAAAGGCAGTCCCCAAACTCTCCTACGTCCAGCTCTTCAGGCCCTGGGGGTGGGTGATCGGAACCGGCATCTATGTGGATGATCTCTACGCCGACAGTGCCGCTGCGCAGCATACCGTACTGATCATCAGCGGGCTATTGGCCGCTCTGCTCATTGCACTGGGCTTTTTCGCCGCCCGCACCATCAACCGGCCTCTGCAGTTCACCTTGCAGATGCTTGACTCCATCGTCCGGAACGACCCCGCTCATGCAGCACTGCCGGCATCCTGCCATGACGAGACCAGACGCCTGCTTGCCATGATGCAGACCATGATCGAGAACCTGAAGCAGGCCAGGCTGGATGCGGAGTCCGCCAATCGCGCCAAGAGCAACTTCCTCGCTACCATGAGCCACGAACTGCGCACGCCGATGAACGGCGTTATCGGCATGACCGGACTGCTGCTGAACACCGATCTCACCCCCGAACAGCGCGAGCTGACCGAACTTGCCCGTACCAGCGGCAACAACCTGCTCACGCTGATCAACAACATCCTGGATTTCTCAAAGATCGAGGCAGCCAAGTTGGAGCTGGACCATCAACCGTTCTCGTTAGGCGCCACCATTGCCGATGCAACGCAGCTGGTCAATGTGTTGGCCCGGGAAAAAGGACTGGCGCTTACCTATACTATCGAACCGACCGTGCCGCTGGGCCTGAAAGGTGATGCCAACCGGCTGCGCCAGATACTCTACAATCTGCTAGGTAATGCCATAAAATTCACCGATCGCGGTTCCATAACACTGCGGGTACGCATGGTTGATGAGGACAGCGCGAGCACGACACTGCATTTTTCCGTAGCGGACACCGGTATCGGCATTTCGGCAGAAAAGCAGAAACTACTCTTTCAGCCCTTCACCCAGGTAAACGGCGCATCGCCCAGCAGGCTATGCGAAGGGACCGGCCTGGGACTGGCCATATCCCGACAGCTGGCCATTCTGATGGGCGGCGAAATCGGTGTAGAGAGCGTGGAGGGGGCCGGATCGACTTTCTGGTTTACGGCCAGGTTTGAAAAGGACGCAACTCACGACGGCGATGCGAAAGACACGCCGTCGACCGTTAGGCCGCCTAAGCGGCGAGACGATATCAGGTGCCATATCCTGCTTGCCGAAGACAACCTGATCAACCGGCGGCTGGCCGAGCATCTGATCACCAGTTACGGCTGCGCCGTCGATACGGTGGAAAACGGTCGTGAGGTGATCGAGGCACTCAGGCAGCACGAATACAGCCTCGTTTTGATGGACCTGCAGATGCCAGAGCTGGGAGGGATTGAGGCAACGACGATCATCCGTTCACCCGAGGCACCGGTACGAAACCATTACATACCGATCATCGCCCTGACCGCAAATGTCAGTGCCGGTGCGCGGGATGCCTGCCTGGCGGTGGGCATGAACGACTATCTGCCAAAACCGGTAGAATTTGAGCAGTTGAAGGGGATGCTTGACCGATGGTTATGTCATAAAATGTCGCTTATGAATCTTGAAGAAGGTCCGTAATCGTACGCCCTGGCGAACGCTCGCGCTATTCCATATCCTACCCTACGCGGCACCCAGCGACGATTACCTGCCGCAAGCTGGCCCGTTCCAGCAGCAACTCAGCACTACAACCCCCCTCACATGCGACTATCTGCAGATCGGCCCGCCTGCCCTCCGCAAGCGTGCCTGTCTCCTCATCCAGCCCGAGGCCATAAGCGCCGCCAACGGTTGCCAGCTGCAGTAGCTCCTCTGGTGTCAGCGTCCCATGGTAGGCATCCAGGGCAAAACGGAGCTCATCCCACAGTGACAGCGAATCGTTGCTGGCCAGGGAATCGGTGCCGATGCAGAGCGGAATGCCCAGCTTTTTGAACAGAGGCACCGGTGCCTGCCCCACCGCCAGCCGTTCGTTGCTGCGGGGGCAGAGGCAGATGGTGACGCCGCGTGCCCTGAGCAGCGCCGCATCAGCCGGGGTCAGTTGCACGCAATGCACCGCCAGCGTCGTCGGGCCCAGCAGGCCGCCACCATCAAAGAAGCGGGCCGGCGTCGTCCGACGGGGGGGAGGCAGCAGCCCCTGCCAACCCACCAGCGGGTAGAACTCCTCGGCCAGAGCGCCCGTCGAATCAGAAAGCAGCCGGTCCTCATCCGGTGATTCTGCCAGATGCAGGGCCAGCGGGAGCTGATGGCGCGAAGCGACAGCGGCGATGCCGGGCAGGAGTTCTGCCGCCAGCGTGTACGGCGCATGGGGCGAGAGGCCGGGGCGCTGCAGGCCGGTCAGGCGCTCGGCAGCCGCAACTGCCTGCTGCAGGCGCGGTGCAAAGAGTGGCGCATCCTGTCCGATCAGCTCCAGGTAGAGACGCCCGGCAAGGGGGCTGTCATCATACCCGGTCAGCAGATCCGGCGTGGTAACGATATCGCCGACACAGGTGGTACCGGCCCGCAGTGAGGTAGCGATCCCGGCCTTAAGCGACTCCAGCACCTCGGCGGAAGAGACCCCGCGCCGCACCTTAACCATCTGCACGATCCAGTCCACGAACCGGCGGGGATGATAATCCAGCCCGCCCCGCAACCGCCAGGCCGGAAAATGGGTCAGCTCCAGGTGGGTGTGGGCATTGACGAAGCCGGGCAGGATAACGCACCCGGGGTAATCAGCCGTGGGGGGGCCAAAACGCAGCACCTGCTCGGTGGCCGGACCAACCGCCAGGATGCGGCCGTTCTGGACGGCCACGCCGCCACCGGCGATCGGCGGACGGCCGGGGGTATAGAGCCACGAGGCGGTATAGAGGGAGATGTCAGACATGGTTCAACCATACCACACATTGCGCAGGTTGGCGAACGCAACCGGTGTCGTCAGCCGACCTGGTGCAGCAGGGCCTGGATATCGGATTGCCGCACTATCTCGCATTCTTCGCGCAGCACCGTGGCCAGGATCTCGTCGGTGGTGAGCGGATTGGCCAGCACGCTGCGCAGCACGGTGATCTCTCCGCCGTAGCGGGATGCGTGCAACCGGGTACGCGAGACAAAGGTCCTGCCGGCCTCACGCTGGTGTTTCTGCACAAGCAGGCAGACCTGATCCAGCAGGGCGTTGATCCGGGCCTGTTCCTCCGGCTGCGCGGTTATGAGGCGTTTCTGAACAGCTGCCGGGCAGTAGCGGTAGGTGAGGATGTTCAGCTCCGGTTCGCTGGTCAGCTCGAAATCGGGGTGCTGCCGGATCAGCTGGGCAAAGGTCTTCGCCCGCTCAATACCCAGGTCGATCAGCAGTTCGTAGCCTTTACGGCCGATGATCGACAGGCCGGCATGGACCAGCAGCGCCTTGCCGGGACGCGACCCCTCCAGGGTATGGCTGCCCAGATCCTTGGAACCGTGACGCAGGATATAGGCGGCGTGGTGTTCAATGGCCGACACGGCGGTGGGATCCTTGAAGACCACCATGCCGGCCCCCATCGGTACATACAGCTGTTTGTGGGCGTCGATGGTGACCGAGTCGGCCCGTTCGATCCCAGCCAACAGATGACGGTACTGATCGGAAAAGAGGGTCGGCCCGCCCCAGGCGGCATCCACATGGAAGTGGCAGCCCAGTTCCTGGGCAACATCGGCCATGGCCTCCAGCGGGTCGACGTTACCGGTCTCGGTGGTACCGGCGATCCCCACCAGGGCCAGCGGCCTGATGTTTGCGTCCTGTAACCGGCGGCAGGCCTCCCGCAGCGCGTGCAGATCCATCCGGTTGTGGTCGTCAGTCGGCACCCGTACCAGCTGATCACGGCCGATCCCCAGCAGGTCGGCAGCCTTACCCAAGGAGTAATGACCCCGCTCGGAGACCACTACCGCGATGCCCTCATACCCGGTATGCCGCAGGGCACGGGCCAGCCCCTCCTGGGCGATGCCCCGGAAGTCCCCGTCCGGGGCAAACAGACGGTTGCGCGCCACCCACAGTGCGGTGATGTTGGCAATGGTGCCGCCGGAGCAGAAGGCCCCCAGGGCGGCCTGACTGTTGTGTATCCAGGGGGGGTAAAAATCGTCCGGGCAACGGAAGATCAGATGGTGCAGCATGGCCAGCACCTGCCGTTCCATCGGGGTGAAGGCCTTGGAGGTCTCCACCTTGACCAGGTTCTGGTTCAGCGCGGTTAAAAGACGTACCAGAGGCAGCATGAAATAGGGAAAGGCCGAGGTCATGTGCCCGACAAAACCGGGTGCTGCGGTATGGACCGACTGGGCCACCAGGTGTTCCTGCACGAACTCGGTATACTCGGAGACGTAGGTCGGCTCCTCGGGGATGACGACCGAGGCGAAATCGGCCTCTATCTCTTCCAGCGGGCGTTCTGTGGCCACGATGTGGGTCTGCAGGAAGCCGGCCACATCATCGGTGATCGCCTGGTCGATGGAGCCCAGGGTCGACTCGGGGGCCTCCGGCACGGTGAATATCCGGTAGAGGGTCTCGAGGTCGGCGCGGGCCTTGTTGGGCATCAGAGCGCCTCCCCCAGGACGGTGTTGTCGATCAGCCGGGTAGCGCCGATCTTGACGGCCAAGGCCAGCAAGGTCTCGTTGGTCGCCCGGTCAACCGGCTGCAGGGTCACGCCGTCACGCAGTTCGAGATACTCGATGGTTGCCGCCGCTACCGCCTCGATCTGGCTGCGGGCTGCAGCCAGCAGCCAATCAACGCGCTGTTCCCCCTGAGCAAACAACTCGCGCACTTGCTTAATCGCACGGTACAGACAGAGGGCCTGCCGGCGCTGCTCCGCCGTCAGATAGCTGTTGCGCGACGAGCGGGCCAGGCCGTCCGGCTCCCGCACGATCGGCATCCCCACGATCTCCACCGGCAGGTTCAGATCGTGGACCATCTGGCGAATGATGGCCAGTTGCTGGTAATCCTTCCTGCCGAACAGGGCCACATCCGGCTGGACAATGCCGAACAGCTTGGCCACCACCACCGCCACACCGTTGAAATGGCCGGGGCGGCTGGCCCCGCACAGCGGCTTGGTGAGCGGGCCCAAGGCAACGGTGGTCTGGAAGCCGGGCGGGTACATGCCGGTTGCGGTGGGAGCAAACACGAAATCGGCCCCGCAGCCTTCAGCCAGGGCGCAATCCCCGTCCAGATTGCGGGGGTAGCGCTCCAGATCCTCATGGGGCCCGAACTGGGCCGGGTTGACGAAGATGGAGAGCGCCAGAATGTCGCCCCGTTTGCGGCCTTCCCGCAGAAGCGAGGCATGCCCCTCGTGGAGAAACCCCATGGTGGGGACAAAGGCGATCCGCCTGCCTTCACGCTTCAGCTGCAGCATGGTCTGCTGCATGGCGGCTACATCATGGATCAGCTTCATGCGAACGAATGCTCCTCGGTGGGGAATATCCCCTCCTTAACTTCTGACACATACTGTCGCGCGGCGTCGGTGATAACCGGCGCCAGGTCGGCATAGCGCTTGACGAACTTGGGGGAGTACTTCTCACACAACCCCAGAATATCGTGGATCACTAGCACCTGGCCGTCACAGCCCGGGCCGGCGCCGATGCCGATAGTTGGGATATCCAGGCTTTCCGTAATCCTGGCCGCGAGCGAGGCCGGCACCCCTTCCAGCACCACGGCGAAGGCCCCGGCATCCTGCACGGCCCGGGCATCCTCCATGATCCGCTCGGCCTGGTCGTTACGCCCCTGCACCTTGTACCCCCCCATCCGGTGCACCGACTGGGGGGTCAACCCAATATGGGCCATTACCGGGATGTCCATGGCCGTCACCGCACGGATGACCGGGGCCATGGCGACGCCCCCTTCGATCTTGACCGCCTCGGCGCCCCCCTCCTGCAGCATCCGGCCACAGTTCTTCAACGCCTCCACCTCGCCGCACTGGCAGGCCATGAACGGCATATCGGCGATCACCAGGGCCTTCGGCCTGGCCCGCACCACCGCCCGCGTGTGGTATAGCATCTCGTCCATGGTGACCGGCAGGGTGGTTTCATAGCCGCTGAACACCACCCCGGCCGAATCCCCCACCAGGATGGCGTCCACCCCGCCGCTGTCCACCAGCCGGGCCGTCGGGTAGTCATAGGCGGTCAGCACCGCTATCCGGCGGCCGTCCCGCTTCATCTGCATCATCTCGGGGATGGTGATCTTCTTGCGCATGGTCTTTTATCCTGCCATAAAAAAGGCGCACCGGAAGACGGTACGCCGTAACCACAAACACCGATGAGAGCCGGTGTGGTCTGTAGTTTCCGTCCGTCCCGGTTCGTCGTGTACCACAAATCCAGGCGGTATGTTCTCGTGTTTCCTGTCGATGGATCAGCCCCCGCTACGGGTGACGGTCCAGCAGGACGGGGCGATAGTAGCATATTCAAACTTTTGCCTGCCACTGTTTTTTGCCGCCCTTCCCACGGTATGTCAGTCGTTTCTGGTGTCGTGGCTGTAGCGGATCACGGTGGCCTTCTCCAGGGTGATCATGCCGCCCCCCATCATGGTGTCGATCTGCGGCATGAGGGCGTTAATCTTCTCCTGGCTGTCCACTACCTCGATAATGACCGGCATATCGGCCGAGAGGTCCAACAATTTCTGGGTGTGATAAACCCGGTTCGCCCCAAACCCGCAGATGCCGCGCAGCGCCGTCACGCCGGCAAAACCCTCCTTGCGCAACAACTCCACCAGCGCCTCGTAGAGCGGCTGGTGGCCAAAGCGATCGCTCTCGCCGATAAAGATCCGCATCAGGGTCTGTTCACCGATCAGCTTGGTCATGGTTGTCACCTCTCGTTATGCCAGTGTGCGTACGGTCAGAATCCCCAACCAGGTGCAGAGCAGACAGACCGCCACACTGGCCAGGACATTGGCGAATGCCGCCATCAGCTGCCCATCCTCCAGCAGCTTGAAGGTTTCGTAGCTAAAAGTGGAAAAGGTGGTAAGCCCCCCCATGAAGCCGACGGTCAGGCCGATCCGCAAGGTATCGGAAAGCATGGTGCTGCGCAGCCCCAGCTCCATGATCAGACCGATCAGGTAGGCGCCGATGATGTTAACGGCAAAGGTGCCATAGGGGAAGGCCCGTCCCAACAGGCTGTAGATCCAACCGGACAGGTAGTAGCGGGCAAGCCCCCCGCCGGCGCAGAAAACGGCGATGGTTGCGGCGATTCTCATCTGGTCTGTTCTCCTCCTGAACACACCTGAGGTCCTACGTGATACTCACTAGGCGTAGTCAGGGTAGTTCGCACATTCCTCTCCTTGCCAACCTTCGGACAGTCTATGCTGCAGATGGCACAATCACCGATGCAGGGCTCAATATGCACCAGTATATGGCTGTAAGGGAGTAGTTGTTCAATGTCAGCTATAATCTCGTGGCTCAAGGCATGGGCCGTCTCGACGGTCATCCGCTTCGGCACCACCAGATGCATGTCGATATGGCGTACATGCCCGGCCTTACGGGTGCGCAGCTTGTGATACTCCAGAAAGCGGCCGCTGTATCCCGCCATGGCCTGATGGATCACCGCCTCTTCGTCATCCGGCAGCTTGACGTCCAGGATGTGAAAAAACGCGCTCTGAGTCAGGTCCCAGGCCGCCTTGATGATCAGGAACGCCACGGCAATGGCGATGATCGGGTCCAACAGCGTAATGCCGGTCAGCTTGATCAGCAGTAACCCGCCCAGCACCCCGGCAGAGGTGTAGACATCGGTCCGCAGATGCAGGGCATCGGCCTCAAGGGCAACCGAATCTGTCTGTATGGCGGTCGTGAGCAGATGCCGGGATACCAGATAGTTTGCGCAGGCAGAAACCCCCATAATGATGGCGCCAAGCCCCAGGTTTTCAACCGCTACATGGCCGGTTCGCAGTTTCTGCAACGCCTCCCAGATAATAAAGAGGGCGGCGCCGAATATCAGGACCGCCTCGACCGTAGCGGCAACGTTTTCGATCTTGCCATGTCCAAAATGGTGGTCATCATCAGCAGGCCTGCCCGATTCCCGGACCGAATACCAAGCGATGCCTGCCGCGACAAGATCGATCCCTGAGTGCACCGCCTCGGAAATCACGCTGACCGAGTGCATGGCCATCCCGACCGCCAGCTTAAGGACAATCAACATGGCGTTGGAAGCAATCGACAGGGTGGCAGCCCGTGTTTTGCGTGCTTGTATCTCTGGAGCCTGCAGCATCACGCCACCCCGTTATGTGTAGCTGTGTTCAAGTTGCATGACATCTCGATACGGAACAACGCCCTGGATAGTAGCGCCGTCATCGAGCACAGGCAAGGCCGAAAAGCCGTAGCGCGTGAACTTCTCCGCCGCATCGCTGATCGCGTCATCCCGGTTGAGGCTGACCACCTGGGTGGTCATGATGGCGGCCAGATGTTCGCTCGGTTCGGCCATCAGGAGCTCCGGCAGATTGAGCACCCCGCACAGCCGGCCGTCGTGGTCCACGACATAGATGTACTCCAGCACATCGGCCTCTTCCGCCACCCCACGGTAGGCCGAGATCACCCGATCGACGGTCGTGTCCGACGCAAAGCGGATGTAGTTGACGCTGGCCAGGTCATGGATGGCATGCTCCTGGTCTTCCAAGAGCGCCTCGATCTTGTCCGACTCCTCATGTTCCATCAGGTCCATGATCTCTTCGGCCTGGTCTGCCGGCAGCACCGCCAGGACGTCGGCCGCCTGAGCCGGGGTCATCTCGTCGATCAGGTCGGCCACCCGCTCCTTGTCCAGGGCGGCGATCAGGCTACGTTGAACCCGTGGCTCGATCTCCTCCAGGGTATCCGAGGCCTGCTCGGTCTCAAGTTCGTTGAAGATCGCCAGACGCTGTTCCTCGGAAAGCTCCTCCAGGATATCGGCCAGGTCCACCGGGTGGAGATCGGGCAGCGCCTCTTTCAGGATATTCAGCCGAACATTGCCCTTGAAGCTGCCGATGGTCTCCGGCAACCGCTGGACATAGGCCCAGGGGATGGTCTCCTTTTTAAACAGCTCCGCCATATGATAGAAGAACCGGGCCACAAAACGCAGCCCCAGCCGTTTGAGCAGGCCGTAGCGGCTGAAGTCAACGTCGGTGACATACAGCCGCCGCTCGCGGACCTGGAGCTTGACGTCATAGACGATGTCGATCTCCTTGCCGTCCAGATCGATCACCTTCTTATCCAGGACATGGTCCTTGAGCAGCACCTGCGGCCCTTCCGGTTCCTGTTCGTAGGCGGCAAGGTCGGCCAGCTCGACCGTTATCCGTTCGCGGTCGAACACCAGCACCTGCGCATAGGGGACCAGCA